>RFGE01000113.1 GCA_003696105.1 Deltaproteobacteria bacterium
CCTCGACCTCCTCGGCGTCCGTCTCTGACTGTTCCCAGTAGCCTCGCACCGAACCGCGTGTATCCGAGCACTTGCGCTCGCGTCCGGGGGAACTTCAGACTAACTGACGCCACCCCGGCGAGGTCTTCCCGAAGCGAACCATCGCGGCGGGGCCGGTGCCGTCTGCGCGAACACCGGCGCGGTCAGCGCGATCCCAGTGGCGACGAAGAGAAATCGACTTGGGCGTGTCACGCCGACCGCGCTGCCCGCCGGTCGCGGCCGCGGACCCATCCGATGGCGGCAACCTCGGGCAGAATCGGGGACCGCAGAACCGGTGCGGCCGCCGCGGGACCGATCTGCAACCGACCGGGAGGGCCGGCGCACGGCCGAGGCGCGGTCCCGCCCCGGAGGTGCGCACGCGCGCCTGGCGAGGACCGCGCGGCGACGCCGGCGCCGTCCGCTGCGCTTCGAGCCGGAACGCGCCGGGGGCGGCAGCGCGGCCGCGCGCGTCCTCGGCGACCGACGACGGGGCGGGGAGGCAGCGCCCGGCACGCTGCATCCCGGCGTGGCCTCGCCCGGTTCGGGCCGCAACGAATGCGCGCCGCCATCGTCCCGCTCGGCGGCCGATAGGCGACGAGTCGCTGGCTCAGATCGGCGCGACCGTCGCAGCCTCGACGGCAGCCGCCACCGCGCGCGCGAGCGCCGCGAGCGCGCGCCGCGCGTACGCGACCCACAGCCGTGTCTCCGGCCGCTCGGCGCTGTCGATGCAGCCGTACGTCAGATCGCTCGCGGGGCAAAAGATGCGCACGTGAAAGTGGTCGTCGTGGGGCGACGAGTCGACCGGCGGCTGCAGCAAGGCGGCGGCACGCTCGATTCGCTCGGGCGGCTCGCCCGCCTGGCGCGCGTAGGCGAGCAGTCGCTCCTCGAGCGGCGGGTACACGTAGATGAACTCGACATCGACGCCGGGGTCTTCGATGATCGCGCGAACGAGGGCCCAGTTGCGCGCGGCGTCGAAGTAGCGGCGAGAGTGGCGGACGCCGTGGCTGTCGACGGGTCGGCTCGATCCGTCGGCGCGGTATCGAACCATCGCATCCGCCGGCAGCGGGCGCCCGCGGCGATCGACGCCGAACATCAGCAGGTCGACGTCGCGTCCGCTCTGGTGCGAGCGGTGCCACGGCGTCCGCCCGCCGCGCCGCGGCGACAGATCGGCGACCCCGACGACGGCGCCGGTCTCGCGATGCACGCGGCGGCCGACGCGCTGGATCATCGCGACGAGTTCGTCGGTGCCGTACTGGTTCCCCCGCCGGATCCACCGGCGAGGAACGCGGTAGCCGTCGCCCTCGGGCGGCAACTGCACGCCGTTGCGCAACGATCCGGCGTAGGCCCACCCGTACGCGACGCTCGATCCGTCGTCGACCATCCCGACGCGCGCACACGCCGCAGCCGACAACGCGATCGCGATCGGAGCTGCGTGGACCACCCGCATAGTTCACTGGTACCGCGGCGGCGCGAGCAGAGCAAATCCGCGCCACCCCCTCTATACTGACACGAAGCGGGCCGACAACGGCCGTAAGTGGATGGGGTCGCGCGCACGACACAGTCTCGCCGTCGCGGTGGTCGCCGCGGCGGCTTGCGGCAAGCCCGCGGCAGCGCCGGCCGACGGCGGCGAGCTGGCCGCTCGCCCGGCCGACGCTGCCGCGCAGGCGACGCCGCCGGCGTGCAGTCCGCCGTTTCGCACCGCGGACCTGCCGCTGCCGGGCGTCACGGCCGACCAGCTGACGCTCGCCTATTGGCTCGATCGACTCGGGCAGTCCGCCGACCTGGACCGTCCGGTTCTCACGCCCGAGGAGGTCGACCGCCTCGACGCGGCGATCGCCATCCCGCGCGACGGCTACTACCCGCAGCGCGACCTGCTGGCTCCCGCCGACCTCGACGCGCTCGCGCGCAAGGTGCAGGAGCGTCGCGCGTGGGCTCGCGATCGAATCGACGGCGGCGAGTGGGTCGCGGCCGACGGAACGCCCGTCGGCGACGGCGCGCGCCGCGCGATCGACGCGGACGTGTCCCTGGCCGCCGCGCGCCCCACGCTGCGCGTCGCGCTCGCCGACCTGCTCGTGCGCTGCACGCCGATACCGCAGCCGCTGCTGCCGCCTTCGTTGGATCCGCGCCTCGATCGCAACGCGTGTTCGACGGTCCGCGCGCAGGACGGCGTGCGAGTCGTCGCGCGGTGGCCCAACGGCATGTGGCTGGTCGAGACGCGTCTGTCGTTCGGCTGGATCTCCGGCGATGCGCCGCTGTCGCCTCCCGTGCCCGCGCCCGTGCGCGCCGCCTATGAGCGCGGGCCGCGCGTCGAGACCACGGCACCGATCGCCGTCGGGAACCTTCGCATCGCGGCCGGCACGGTGCTGCCGGCTGCCGATCGGCGCGGGCGCCGTGCGTACGTCGCGACGCGCACGGGGTTCGTGCGCACACCCGCAGCCGCCGCTCGATCGTTGCGGCCGACGCGCCGCTCCGTGACCCGGCGTGCGGTGCTCGAGCGCGCATGGCAGTTCGTCGGGCGGCCCTACGGGTTGGGCGGAGCGGCCGGCGGGCTCGACTGTTCGCGGCTGCTCGTCGACGTGTTCGAGTCGTTCGGGTTGCATCTGCCGCGCCACAGCGCATGGCAGTCACGCGCCGGCTCGTTTTGGATCGACGTCGCGGGCGCATCGGACGCCGACAAGCTGCGCCTGATCGATACCGCTGCGGCCAAGGGCATCGCATTGCTGCACTTCCCCGGCCACATCATGCTCTACCTGGGCCGCGATCACCGCGGCGTGCCGCGGGTGTTGCACGCGCTCGGCGAGTACGCCGAGCGGTGCGACGGTGGCAGCGACCGGGTGGTGCGCGTCCCCGCCGTCACCGTGAGCGGCCTCGATCTCGGGCGCGGGTCTGGCCGGCGATCGCTGCTCGAGCGGATCACTCGCATCACCGTGATCGGCGGGTCGCCCGGCCCGGAGCTGCGCGGCGTCGCGACGTTCCGGCCGACACCCGCGCCCGCGATCCCGAAGGATCGCGCGTGTCACGACAGTCGCCGCGCGGCGATCTACGCGATGCCGGAGCGCCCCAACGCCGACCAGCCGCTGCGGATCGTGGCGGCGCTCGACCGCGATCCGGGCCCGGCGACGCTGGCGCTCGTCGACCCCACCGGGCGGCGTGTCGACGCCGGCGTCGTCCATCTCGGTGGGCCGCCGTTCGGCCTGGTGGCGACGGTGCCGCGCCCGCGCCGGGGCACCTGGAAGGCGGTGGTCGCCGACGGCGACGACGTGATCGCGTGCCAGCGCGTGCGGGTCGCCGGCCGCCGCCCTGTGCCGGCGGAGCCGAACGATGGGCCGGTGTGGGAGCCCGAGTACGCATGGCACGTGGGCAACGAGAACCTGTTTGCGCTGTGGGTCGAGCGCTTGTTCGACTACCCGGTGGACGAGGACCGCGTGTGGCCCGATCTGCATTCGCTGTTGCGAGACCCCGCGCGCAACCTGCTGTACGACTACCGCGGCCTGGGCGAGGACGAACTCATCGAACTCGGTCCCGACTGCGCCGATCTGCCGTACACGCTGCGCGCCTACTTCGCGTGGAAGATGCGGCTGCCGTTCCGCTATCGCCGATGCAAGCGCGCGCGGCCCGGCAAGCCGCCCGACTGCTCCCTGCCGGGCGGCGGCGACAATCTGATGAGTCGGCTCGAGCTGCGCGGCAAGGACGGGCAGATGGTGCCGCGGGACGACGTGACCGCGTTTTCGCTGTTCATCAACTATCACGTGAGTCGTGCGGTCCACTCGTCGAGCGGTCGCACGCATCCCGAGGACGAACTCACGGACTTCTACCCGGTGCCGCTCACTCGGCGCGCGCTCAAGCCCGGCACGCTCTTTGCCGATCCGTACGGCCACCTAATGGTCGTCGCCGACTGGATTCCCCAAGGGCTCGACCGCTACGGCGTGTTGGTCGCCGCGGACGCCCAACCCGACGGGACCGTCGGGCGCCGCCGGTTCTGGCGCGGCTCGTTTCTGTTCGACCCGGACGTGACCTCCGGCGGCGCCGGGTTCAAGACGTTCCGCCCGATCGTGTTCGTGCCCGAGCCGGCGGACGTACCTCTCGGCTCGGGGCCGCTATGGATTACGGCGGAGGAGGCGGAGGCGCGTGAGGAAGTGGAGGCG
Organism: Deltaproteobacteria bacterium; assembly: GCA_003696105.1. Lineage (NCBI taxonomy): Bacteria > Pseudomonadati > Myxococcota > Myxococcia > Deltaproteobacteria bacterium. The sequence goes on from RFGE01000113.1 coordinate 4,164, forward strand.
GCCGCGGCGCGCGGCGTCGCGCCTGCAAACGGTGCGGACTCGTCCGGCGTGCAGCCGGTCGCAGTGGCGCCGCGCGCCGCGGGTGCGCCGGCGGCGTCGAGCGGCCGCGGGACGCCGCCGGGCGCCGCGGGGGGATCTTCCGCGGCGACGGGCGGCCGCGCGTCTCCCTCCGGTGCGGGTTCGCCGCCGTGGACCGGCGGAGTCGACGACGCACCGGACGCGGGTGCGACCGTGGGCGGCGGGCCGCCGGAACTGCCGTGGGTCCACCGCATCGGTCGCTACCGGGAAATCGGCAACGAGGAACTCGCCAAGACCCGCCGCTACACCCGGTTCAGCTTGCAACAGTATCGCGGGTCGGCGGACGACTTCTATCGGACCGTTGAAGGGTTGATCAATCCGCGCCCGCTCGATCCGGTCGCGCGCCAGCGGGCGCTGGTCGATGCGCTCATGGAGGCGGTGTCGCGGCGCGTGACGTCGATCGCCAACGGAGAGGAGTTCATGGCGACGCACCGCGAGATCGTGCCCATGCCGGAGGGCGCGGCGATCTTCCTCACGAGCGGTCCGTGGGAGGACTACTCGACGCCATCGCGCGACTTGCGACTGCTGATCGCGATCGACAGCGTCGTTCGGTTCCCAGACGAGGTGCGCGCCGAGCCGCATCGCTTCGGCCTGCGGCCCGACGAGGTCGACGAGCGCGTCGCCCAGCTGCGCGCCGTGCTCGACCGCGAGCTGGCCGCACGGTCGTTTTCGTACGTGCGATCCGACGGGTCGACCTGGACGTTGTCGCTCGCCGACGTCGTGGAGCGCGCCGAGAAGTTCGAGATGGCGTACAACCCGAACGACTGCGTCGAGATCCGCTGGGGCGCTGCCGCCGACACGGAAGAGATGGCCACGTGCCGCCGGCACGCTCCCGACGACCAGCGTGCCCGCATGGAGGCGCTGCGCGGCTGGTTTCGCACGCGCAAGCGCCCGCCGAACTGACGCCGCGGCGGGGACAGCGACGGCGCCGGTCGATGGCGTGGCCGGGGAGCACTTCGGCCGGCGTTTCGGTGGGGCCGGATCGCGCGCGGTGGCGGTGACGCGCGGGGACCGCACGGCGCGGCCGTGCCGGCGGCCGGTCCTTCCGAGCTTCGCGGACCGAGCCCATCGCTCGCCCGCATGGTCGAGGATCCGGCGACCGCTGCCTCTCGCTAGACGCGTGGCGATACAATCGCCCGGTGACTGCGGACCCATACGGGATCCTGATCGAACTCGGCTATGCGGCGGGCATTGGCGCCCTCATCGGCATCGAGCGCGCGCACAGCGAGCGCTCTGCCGTCCTGCACCAGACCTCCGGCGGGAACGCCGTCGACGGCGATGCCAACGGCACGGCGGATGCCGGTGAAGGCGGCGGCCCGCGGGCCGGCGAAGGCGACGGCGGCCGGGCGGGCCGCGAGGCCGTGGACACTCCCTCCGGACAGGCGCATGCCGCGGCGGCGGCCGGCGCGCCGAACCCGGACGCCGCGGGCGCGGTCGGACTCGGGGTTCGGGCGGCCGGCGACGCACCCGTGGCCGAGGTTCTCGGCGCGCGCACGTTTTCCCTGCTCGCGGTGCTCGGATGGCTCGCCGGATATGCGTCCGGGCAGTTTCCCTGGGTCGTCGCCGCCGGTCTCGTCGCCGTCGCCGCGATGATGGCGGTGCGCCACTTGCGCGAGGTCGGCCAGGGCGTGACCACGGAAGTGGCCGGCGTGCTCGCGTACTTGCTCGGCGCCGCCGTGCGCTTCGACCGTTCCACCGCCGTAGCGGTCGGGCTTCTCACCACGCTGCTCTTGATCTCGAAGCCGTGGATCCACGGGTTGATGCCGCGCGTGCGCCGTGTCGACCTGACGTCGACGCTCCAGGTGCTCATCCTGTTGGCGGTCGTCATTCCGCTGTTGCCCGACCTCGCGGTCGACCCGTGGGGCGCGGTGGTGCCGCGCGAAATCGGCTGGTTCGTGTTGCTCATCGGCGGGATCAGCTACGTGGGCTACTTTTTCACCCGGATCCTGGGCGAACGCCGCGGTGCGGGGATCATGGGCGTGGTCGGCGGGCTGTCGAGTTCGACCGCGCTCACGACGGCAATGAGCCAGCAGGCTCGCGCGAACCCGGCCGCGATCCCGGCGGGGCAGCTCGCGACATTCGTCGCCAATACGATGATGTTCGGGCGCGTACTCGCAGTGGCGGCGGTGATCGCGCCGGAGCTGGCTCGCGAACTCGCGCCGTCGATGGTGGCGATGGGCGTCGTCACGCTCACGGGTGCCGCGTGGAGTTGGCGCGTGCTCGGCAATCGGACGCTCGGGTCGGAACAGACGGCCGCGCTGGCCAAATTGAAGAACCCGTTCGCTCTGCTGCCCGCGCTCCAGTGGGGCGCCATCATCGCGGTCATCCTGATCGCGGCCACGGTCGCGCACCAAGCGCTCGGCGACCGCGGCCTGTTCGTGGCGGCCGCCGTAGCCGGCGTGGCCGACGTGGACGCGATCACGCTCGCCGCGAGCCGCCACGTCACCGCCGCGTCGATCTCCAGCGACTCGGCCGCGACGGCGGTGACGATCGCCGTCGTGGCCAACACGATCTTCAAGGGGTCAGTGGCGCTCGCGATCGGTCGCCGCGCGTTCGGCGACCGGATCGCCGCGGTGTTCGCGATCGCCATCGTTGTGGGGCTCGGCATCGCGGTGGCCCTGTAACCGGTGTTGGCTCGCACGGCCATGTGCGCGGTCCGTGCGTCCACGTCACGGAGCGGCGTCGGCGCAGCGGTCGTAGCTGCCCGCGGCCGCCCGCGCCGGCGACTGGTATGGATCGTCGACGTAGGCGACTCGGCCGTCGGCGACGCGTACTTCGATCAGGTAGCAGTCATCCCCGACTCGGGCCGCCCACAGGTATGCGTCGACGTCTGCCTTGGTCGGTGGACCGAGTTGTGTATGCAACGTATGCTGCGCCTGCGGCCAGGGGTCGCCGACGCGCACGGCGCCCGCGGCGCGCACGATGGCGGCGGCCGAGGGTCCCGCCCGCCCGGCAGCGCACGCGGCCAATGCAAGTGCCAACGCGGTCGCGGTGGTTCGCATACGCGCACCCCGCTACACGGGCCGTGCCGGACACTGCGCGTGTGATTCTGCTGCGTTGCCGCGGAGGCTGCGTCCGGCTGTCCGGCGCGGACCCGGACACCGGCCATCAGACTTGCCGCCGCGCCGGCGGCGGTGCCCGGTGCGGCGCGGCGCGCGCGGCGCCCGCACGCCGGCGTGTGGGCGCGTCCTGTCGCTCGCGCCGGCGCGGTGGCCGCGCGGACGCGGCGCGTCCTGTCGCTCGCGCCGGCGCGGTGGCCGCGCGGACG
>RFGE01000114.1 GCA_003696105.1 Deltaproteobacteria bacterium
CACCGTACTCCACAAGGAGCCGACGGCATCCGAGTAGCTTTGGCCGGCATCGGCGAGATAGCCCATGTCCCCGCCGACTGCGGCGTTAAACAACCCGCCCATGCCGAAGGTTTCGACGGCGCCGACGTCCCAAGTTGGCGGCGTCACCCGCGCGACGCGTGGGCGCGCCTGTCCTTCGCTGCCGCCGAATCCAAGCCACTCGGGGATCTGGCCGACGACGCCGGCGAGCTTCGACATCGTCAGACACGTGGTACACAGCTCGTCGATCGGTCCCATCGGGCTGGGGTCGAGGCCCAGCGGGTCGGCGTAGTCGATCGGGTCGTTCCACCCGAACGCGTACGGGTGGCTTCGCCCCGCCGACCGATCGATCAGCAGCGGGTCGCGCTGAAGAAATCGCCCGACTTCGGAATCGTAGATGCGCGCCCCCATGAGGACGACGCCAAACGGCGTGAGCGGATCGCCCCCGTCGAAACCCGCGCGCACCGACGTGATCGCGCCCAGTTCACCGGAATCACGCCGCAGCTTGCCGTAGGCCGACATGACGACCCGCTGCGCCACGCGCCCGTCCTCGTCCGTCACCGCGGTCACGCCCCGCGCGTCCCCGTGCACGTAGAGGGTGACCGCTCTGTCCCCAGCCCCCCGGCGCACCGCGATCACTCCACCGGGCCCGGGAATGCGCCGCTCGACACGGCGCACCGAGACGCCCCCCTCCACGAACTGCGCCGACTGTACGAGCGCGCCGTAGCGATACTCCTCGCGTTCGTGTTCGACGTCGACGCCCGTGACGCGCAACGACGCCACACCCCCCTCGGGGTCGTAGGAAACCCGCGCCGAGGCCGATCCCGATCGCGCCCACCGAATGCGCTCGAGCCCGTCGTAGCCGAACTGCCTCACCTCGCGTCCCGGCTCCGCGATCCGGACGACGCTGCCCGCTGCGTCGTAGTAGTAGTGACACGTACCGGCGTTTCCGCTGGGCGCCGCCGGCTCCAAGACGACCGGGGCGCGCGGATCGATCGACGCATCCGTCGGCGGTGAAACGGCCATCGACGACCGCGTGACCCGGCAGATGCGATCGCGATCGGTCTGCTGTCGCTGCACGCGTAAGCGCTCCCCCGCCATCGCATCGTCGACCTGAACGACGTTGCCGAGTGGGTCGTAGCGGAAGGCTTCCGCCTCTCCCCAGAACACGAGCGAACGGGCAGCCCGCTCGAGGCGATCGAGCGCGTCGTAGGAGTAGACCGTAAAGTACCCGCTTTCGTTCGCTCGCTTGTCGAGTTGCACCAACGGGCGAAGTTCGGCGTCGTAGCGAACGTACTGCCGCGATATGGCGCCGTCTGCGGTGACGACCTCGTACGACCGTAGTTCGCGGCGGTCACCGTCGGCATATTGGAAACGCTCGGCGACACCGTTGCCGAGCACCGCCTCCCGAACGCGCCCGAAGGCGTCGACGTCGACGGCGCGCCAAAGGTCGAACATGCCCGCCCCGTCCGACCACGTCACGCGACTCATCCGGCCCGCCGTATCGTACGAATACGACACGATCTCGTCGGCGTAGTCCGCGTCGGGCAGGCTGAACGTCAGCCGATCGAGCCGACCGTCGAGCCGGTAGCTGCGGCGTTCGACGTACGGCTGGCCTTCGGCGCCGACCCGCGTCGTCCACTCGGGGCGACCGAGCGCGTCATAGCTATAGTAGACGCGCGTGTGCGGCGCCCCATCCGGCCCCGCCAAGGAGTACGACAGCCGGCCCGCCAGGTGGCGCGCGCCGCGGTGCTGGGGGTCAGCCGCCGGCCGGTCGTAGACGTGTTGCACCCGGGCGTCTCCGTCGGCGCGAAAGTACGCGCCATACCATCGGCCGGACGTCTGCGTGACCACGCGACCGAAGCTGTCGTGGGCGACCTCCACGCCGTTGCCTCCCCATGCGTCGAGACGACTGCGAACGAGTTGCCCCCACTGGTTGTACTCATTCGTCCGCGTCGCCACCCCTGGCTCGTCGAGGCGGAGCACGCGGCCGAGCGAGTCGTACGCCGACGCCCAGACGACCGGATCCGCAAGCGAGTCCGGATCGCCATACCGAGTCAGACGCGTGCGATTTCCGAGCCGGTCGTACGTGCGGCGACTGCGCTCGAGCACACTGTCGCCTGAAACCCGGCGATGCTCGAGCACCCAGCCGAGCGCCGTCGAAACCGTCTCGTCGTAGGCTCCGGCCTGCGGAGATGCAGGATCGAGTTCGCTCGGGCCTCGCACGCGCTGAACGACGAGCCCACTCACGTACGTGGTTTCGAAGCAGGTCGGGAAGCGGGCGTCGTCTGCACTCGACTCGCGCGCATCCACCTGCGGGCCGCGTCCTCGAACGCGACACCGAAGCGTGCCGTCGTCGCGGTACATGAACGTGCTGCCGTAGCGCACCTCGGAGGTGTCGCTGAGCGGATATGGATCGGCGGCGAACACGACGCGGCCGAGCGAATCGAAGACCCGCTCACCGGATCGAATGAAGTCGCCGCCATAGTCGTCGCCCAGCGCGCTGTCGGTGTACAGCGCGCGGCCGAATGCGTCGATGACCGTCTCACTGAATCGATGCGGCACCGGCGGCGACACCGGCTCGGCCGGGATCGCCGCCACGTCGGCGCCGTCCGGGAACGAGAACGTCACCACGCTGCGATCGACGACCTCGTCGATGGCTGTCGCCGCCTCGCCCTCGACGTAGTAGATCGCCGTCAGCGCGCGCTCCGACTCTCCGGGGAGGCGGATGGTCGTGAGAACCGGCCGGCCGAATCCGTCGTAACGGGTTGCTCGCGTGACGCCGTCCGCATCCTCCGAGGCGACGACCGCCAGGGTGGCCTCGTCGTAAAACAGGCGCGTCTTCGGTTGCGCCGCCACGTCCGCCCCCGAGACGCGAATCTCCCGCGGCACCAGGCCGTAGCCGTCGGCGTCGAACATCCACGTCGTCGTTCGGCGCAGTTCCCGCCCACCGGGTTCGGTGCCACCGTATGTGGTGTGCTCGACGACGTGGCCGACGGCGTCATATCGCGCCTGCGCACTCGTGTAGCTGTCGATGAGAGCGCCCGTGTCCGTCGCGTAGCGTTCGGTCACGACTTGCGTGACGCGCCCGCGCCGCGCGAGGCCCGGAGGCAGACCGTCGTATTCATACCGAACGCCGGATAGAAACCCGTCGCGTGGCTCGCGATCGAGTTCGCGGGCCGGGCACGTCGGTTCGTGGCGGTCTCCGGGGCGCGGGGACGCGAGTCGACGGATGTATACGAGGTCGTGAACGGCCGTCGCAGCGTCGCCGGCGGGCTTCGCGTAGCGGATGTACTCGCACACGTCGTCGCCTGGAAACGCGGTGTCGCCCATGCGCAGGATCGCGACGGGCCGCCCATGCGCATCCACGTGTTCAACCCGGGTCGCAGTGGCGACCTGGGCGCCGGGTCGCACGCTCGGCGCCGCATCACCGCGCCACTGCCGGGTTTCCCGCGTGTACACGAACCCGCTTGCGACGCACAACGGCTTGCCCCAGCCGCCGGAGAAATCATACGGATCGGAAGGCGCAATGCAGTCGAACGTCTTGAGGTCGGACGGCAACGCGTCCGCTGGCGGCCCGGTCCAAGTCGCGACGTGGTCGACGGTGCTGGCGGCCCGATAGCGCGAGTCGTTTGGATGCGTTGCCAGATCGAGGTCGACGAGCGACCATGCATCGGTACGAAACCGACCCGCGAGCACGTGCGTGCTCACCGGGAGGCCCGCAAGCGCCAGACGAGCGTATTCGTCCGTGAGCCGGTCGCCGTCGATCGACTCGCGGATCACAGCAGCGCCGCGAAGTGTCGTTTCGCCGTGCATCTCCTCTTCGATGCCGCGCAGCGAGACCACTCGCCGGTAGCCGGACATGCGCCAACGGTCCTTGACGCTGTCGTACGCCATGTGTGCGCCGCCATACGCGCGATAGGTCGGAGCGAACCGCTGCCCGTCGCCGGTCACCCACGTCTTCGACACCACGATCTCGGGGTAGGGAACGTCGTGCGGCAAGGCGGTCTTTCCCTTCGCTGACGCGTAGGCGATGTGGAATACGGCGCCATAACCGTTCCCAATACGGACGAGTCGATGCGCCGACAACGCTCCGCCGTTCTCATCGTCGCCCACCAACCGCCGCACGCGGATGCCCCCGTCCGTGACGGTGAGCCAGTCGAGTATCCCGTCGCCGTCGAAGTCGAGCAGGCGGGACTGCACGCTCGACCGCGGATGGACGCACTCCTCACTGGTGCGCTGGATCGGGACCGGTTTGTCGCCCGCACCGACGGTGAGTTGTACGGAAGCACCCGCGGGCTCGACGACGCCGTCCGGCGCGGCCGCCACGCCGGTTCCGATGTCGACGACGGTGGGCCGCGGGCACTGCGGGTCACCCACGTAACAGGCAAGCGGGCCGTCGATGTGAGCATAGTCGGCGATTCCGTCGCCGGTGAGATCCGCCGCGAGGGCCCGCGCCGTCGTCAAAAAGGTCGCGCTCTGGAATGCATCCGAACACTCGTAGCGGGAGTCCAACGAGGTCCACACACTCGCGTTGCCCGGCAAGCGCGGTCCGAAGCCGACGCCAGTTCCGAGGTACGCCGATGCGCCCACGACGCGCTCCGGCAGCCCGTCGCCGGTGAGGTCGCGCAGACCGCACGACTGGTGCGCGCGCATCGGCGACACGGGCTGCTCGCTCGGCTCGAACTCGACGGAAATCTCTTCGAGCGCGCATCGCGCCGGCGCGCCCGGCAGCACGGTCCCCGAAGCGAAGGGCGAACCGTTGCCGAGGCGCACGCCCTGCTGGTTGTAGAACACGAGCGGGTCGTTTTCGCGCAAGGCCGACGTATGGTCGTCGGGATCGACCCGCTGGACGCCAGCCTGCGTCTCCGGGCCGCACCACCAGCCCAAACCCTCGTAGACACCCGGCCGCTCGGCGATTGCCCGTCGGGCGAGCTCGCAGGAGTCGTAGGTAAATACGCCGACCGGCGCGGAATTGCCGACGACGTCCGGGTAGCCGTCGCCGTTGACGTCGGCCAGCTTCCACAACACGGCGGTCGTCGCCGACATCCGGTAGGGCGCGAACGCGCCGGGGGGCGCGGTCTGACACTCGAGCGGAGGAGGCGGCTGCAGCGGCTGCCAAGACGGGGACCCCAGGTCTCGCAGCTCGCCTCCTCGGACGGCGTAGCATTTCACCCGCTCGAACGGGACCGCCGTGACCGACACCGACAGAGGCAATCGGCGCTGCGGAATCTGGTATTCGGACTCGCCGGGGATCGTGTCGGCCAGCGCATCCCGCAGGCCGCGAATGTCGAGCACGACGAGACGCCAGCGAATCCCCGGCGCTCCGTCGCTCGGCGTATTCAGGTAGACGCGCCACTGGTCGTCGTAGCGCGCGTCTAGGATATCGAGTCGTCCGTCGCCGTTGAAGTCGAGGGCGTCGACCCAGACCTCCGTCGCGGACCACGGCTGATCCGGGTCCCGCTGCACCACATGCCGGTGTCCCGGCCCGGCGGACAGAAAAATCGGCAAGTCTGGGTCGGGCGATTGTTCGAACAGGCGCGCGCCCGCGGGGTCGAATCGCTGCCCTCCCAGGTTGCGATGGAGGATGGCCGACTCGCCCTGCTTGTGAACGACCAGGTCCGGAAGTCCGTCGCCCGTGAAGTCGCGGAGCGTCTGGCGCACGACGCGTACGTCGCCGTCCTGCTCGGTACGCTCGATGGCGCCGACGGCGCCCGCTGGCCAGTCGACGCGCTGCGCGTCGCCGTAGCGGAGCACTCGACTGCCGTCCGGCCGCGCCGTCGTGGCCGCGCCGTACTCGTATCGCGCGAGCGGCCGCGGGTTCTCGTCGGCGGCGGTCCCCTCCACACCGCGCACCCACAGCGACGCGAGACGCGGCTGACCGGTGTCCGCGTCCGGCTCATAGCGCAGCTCGTATCGACGAATGCGCTGAAGGCTCGTCGTGCAGGTCTGGGACGCCGCGGCCAGGACGTCCACCGCCGTCAGCAGGCGCGACCGCACGAGGACGGCGCCGTGCACGACGGTGTAGCCGCGGATCACGCCCGGTTCGCGCTCGCCGTACTCGAGGCGAATCGTGTGTTTCGGGCACCCGTACCGCCAGTGATCGTTGTAGCGAATCTGGTCGAGCTACAGCTCGGGTGCCTCGCCGCCGTCGGGCAGCGCCACCCGCTCGACGCGATAAGACAGCGTGACGCGGTTGCGACTCGTGCCGTCGCCAATCGACCGCAGGAGCCACATCGAGTCGATCCCCAGACCGGGCTCCCGTTGAAAGTGATAGTGGAGGCCGTTGCCGTCGTCGAGGCGCCAGCCGTCGCCGTCGCGACGGAGCTCGACCGAATCGCCGTTGACCGACGGCCGGTACGATCCGGTGGATACGTCCCGGGACAGGATCTGGCTGCCGTGGCTCCCGGCGAGTTCGACGCGTTCGATGGGCGGCTGTGGCTCGGCGAGCGACGTGGAGAACCCGGGCCGGCGGCGGCTGAACGTGTCGTTGACCGCGACCTACGAAAACGGAACGCGCCAACCGACGCCCGCTTCGTGCACGATCGCGTCGCCCGTGTACTGGACCGCGAACGGAATCGGCAAGCCGCCGCGGGCCGGGGGCAAGTTGATCGGGGCGGCCACTTGCAGGCCCCCGGTCGCGGACACGGACCCGGCAGAAAAAGGGACGCCCGTCTCGGCGCCGGCCGCGCCGCTGCCCAGGGGCAACTCGCCCGCGCTGCCAACCCACGCAGAGGTTACGAGCACCGCGACCGTGGGACCCGCGAGGACGAGCGCTCGAAGCGCCGACATGCCGCGCCCAGTCATCGCCCCCCCTCCACGCGCGCGGCAGGGGCATCGAACAGGCCACAGTCTGCCCACGTCGCGGGATCGACCGAACGCAGGACACAGTTTCGTTGGTCCGCGGTCAGGCGCATGCTCCGACACCGCGCCACCGCCGCGTCGCGCTGCGCTCCGCGGGGAGCCTGCACGCCGAGCACGTCGGCGACGTGGTCGACGAGCTGGTCGCAGTCGCCGTCGGGCTGGCCCGGCGACGCGCAGTTCATCTGGATGCCCAGCGCGACCGCGAACACATGCCACGAGGCCGCACGCACACGATGCCTTCCTACCACCATGTCGATCTCCACGGGGGCCGTCGAGCGAGTCGACGCCGCGCGCGGCCGGAAAGGGGGACTGCTCTCGAACGGGCATTTCCGTAGCACGGGTGCCGCGACCGTGGCAAGCGAAAACGACGCCCACGGAGACGGCGTCGCCGTCCGGGCTCGGCCGCGGCGACGACCGGCGACCGCCAGCGGGCGGACACCAATCGGTGAACGCGCAACCGACCGAGCCGGCTGGTAGCGACCGGTTCCGGCCGCGGCGCGGGTCGGCCGCTACGGCGGCGCGCGCTGGCCGTTACAGCGGCGGGCCGGCGTCGGAGCCGAGCATGAACCGGCGAATGACCGGCACGGGCGCGCAGCCGTACGACAGAAACTCGTCGTGAAACCGCTGCAGGCTGTAGTCGTCGCCGACCTTGGTCTTCCAGTCGTCGTGCAGCTTGCGAATCATCAGCTTGCCGAGGGTGTAGTTCAGATACCCGGGGTCGAACGTACCGCGCACGGCCTGCTGGCGCGCGTTGCCGGGATCGGCAAAGGCCTTGCTGCGAAACAGCGCTTCGGCGTCCTCAACCGACATCCCGCGCGCGTGTAACCCGATCGCGGCGAGGAACCGGACGTCGCGCAACAGCGCGTTTTGCAGCATACCGATGCGAACGCGCGGGTCGCCGTCCCCGACGCCGGCGTCCCACATCATCTCCTCGGCGTAGTGCGCCCAGCCTTCCGACATGGCGTAGCTACAAAACGTCTTGAGCACGCGCGAGTCACTGCGCCGCTGGTGCAGCCCCTGCAAGAAGTGCCCCGGCCACACCTCGTGGATGGTCGTGAACAGAAGGTCGCCGCGAAACGGAATGTACGCGCGCTGCATGCGCCTGGGCCACGCGGGATCGGGCGGGCTGATGTAATAAAAGCTCGGCAACGCCGCCGTCTCGAACGGCCCTGCTCCGTCGAGGAACGCGAAGTTCCACCGCATGAACGGCGGGCTCTCGCGCACCTCGACGACGTCGTCGCTCGGGATCGTCACGATGCGGTGGTCGATCAAGAACTGGCGCATCTGCGCGACCTGCGCGCGCGCCTCGGCCAGTACCTGGTCGGCAGCGGGCTTGTCGTTCATGACGCGCGCGACCACCTTGGCGACGCTTGCGCGGGGACGGATCGCGCGCGCCGCCTCCTCGAGATTGTGCCAGTTGCGGTCGAGGTCGGCGCGGCCGATCGCCTCGAGCCGGTCGAGCGGAATCGCGACGCCTTCGGTGTCGCGCACCATCTGTGAGAATCGCTCGGGCCCGAGCGCAAACGCGTCGGTCGCGAGCTTGGCGCGCGCGCGGAGGAAGTCGCGGTACTCCACGAGCGCGTTCGTGCACCGCGCCAACGACTCGATCAGCGCCTTGCGATCGTCGTCGCCCAGCGCCCGCGTCGCGTCGACGACGTCGCGCCCTACGAAGTCGATCATGCCGTCGGTCATGAGCAGCGCGGTGTCGATCCACGTCCGCGGCAGCGCGGCGTCGAGGTTGTCGATCGCCTGGCGGACGAACGCGCCGGCGCCGTCGCACACGGCGCGGATGGCGCGCGCCCGGTCGGCCAACGGCGCGTAGTCGCGCGCGACGTACGCCGACACGTCGAGCGCCTCGACGTAGTGCATCGGGTTGCGCCAGGGCGCGCGCACGACGTCGAGGTCGAATAGCTCGCCGCGGATCGCCGCCAGCACGACCTCGCGCTCGATCTGCGCCGTCCGCGACAGCGCCGCCGGCTCGATCGATTCGAACAGCGCCAGCGCGTTGTGCAGGGTCGCGGCGCGCCGGGCGAGCGCATCGGTCGACCGGTCCGGAAGCCGCCCGTCGTATTGGTGATAGCCGAGCGATACGGCCATCCCCGGATGGGCGTCCATTGTCTCCCAATAAAAGGTGTCGACGGCGCGGTCGAAACGTTGCTGCGGCGTCGGCTCGGAGGCGGCCGGCGCCGGCGACGCGGCGGCAGGCGGCGACGCGGCGGCAGGCGGCGACGCGGCGGCAGGTGGCGACGCGGCGGCGGGCGGCGACGCGGCGGCGGGCCGGGCGGCCGCCGGCGACGGCGAATGCGAACCCGGCCCGCACGCGACCGCGGCGACGGCGACGATGGCAACTCGGCGCATGCGCGCGACTATAGACCAGGCGCATCCGCGGGGCGGCGGCCGGCGCAACGCGGCCTCGCCGGCGACGCGAAGCTGCGCCACGGCGGGCAGGCGGCCATCTGCGCGGCGACGCCGCGGCGGGCAGGCGGCCATCTACGCGGCGACGCCGCGCTTGCGCAGCGCGCGGGCGACGACGTCGAACGGCTGGCAGCCGACCAGCGGTGCGCCGCCGATCCAGTACGTCGGGATCGCGGTGACGCCGCGCTCGATCGCCTCGGCGCGCGCGCGGCGCACGCGGTCGATCCACGCCGGATCGCGCGCCGCGGCGACCGCCTCACCGGGGTCGAGTCCGGCGGCCTCCGCCGCGGCGGCGAGCACGTCGTCGGCTTCGATGTCGGCACCCTCGACCCAGTGCGCGCGCATCAGCGCGTCTCGCACGCCGTCGAGCGCGCCCGCCGCCCGCGCGTACTCGGTCATCGCGAGCGCCGGCAGCGTGTTGGGCGCGCGCTCGGGGGGCCGGATCGGCACGCCGAATTCGGCCGCGAACGCGCGCAGGCGTCGGTCGAACGCGGCCGCACGCTCGGGGCCGAAAAGCTCGGCGACGCGAACCCCGCCCGGCGGGATCTCCGGGTGCAGGTAAAACGGGCGCCAGTCGAAGTCGACGCCCAACTCTCGATTCACCCTGACCAGGGCGCCGCGTTCCGCGATGTAGCAGTACGGTCAACAGTAGTCGCTGTAGAATGCGAGTTCCATCGCGTCGCCTCCCCTGCTCCCGTAGGAGGCTGTTGCGCATAGCCGCTGGCTGCGGTCGCGATCTGCGGGAGATCTTCGGCGTACGTCCTCGCGCCCTTCGGTTACGTATGTTGATACGCGCCCTCGAGCGCTACGGGCGTGCGCCGAACCTCGCCTCGCATCTCGCAACCTCGCTGGCGCGCCCATACGCAACAGCCTCCTAGCGCGCCGGCGGCACCGGCGCAAGCGCGAACGCGCCGCCGGCCGCACGGAAACCGTCCCCACCGGCGCCGTCGTCGCCTACACTGGCCTGCGATGCCCGTGTTCCAACTCGACGAGCGCGTGGTGTTCCCGCCGCCGGAACTCGCCGACGAAAGCGGCATTCTCGCCGTCGGTGGCGACCTGCGCCCCGAGCGCCTGCTGCTCGCGTACGCCAACGGGATCTTCCCGTGGCCGCACGAGGGTCTGCCGCTGCTGTGGCACTCGCCCGACCCGCGCATGGTGCTCGAGATCGGCGCGCTGCACGTGCCGCGCAGCCTGCGCAAGCGCATGCGCCGCGGCACCTACACGGTCACGCTCGACACCGCGTTCGACGAGGTGATCCGCCGCTGCGCGGACACGCCGCGGCCGGGGCAGTCGGGCACGTGGATCACGCCCAACATGGTCGAGGCGTACACGGAGCTGCACCACCTCGGGTTCGCCCACTCGGCGGAGGCCTGGCTCGACGGCCAGCTGGCCGGTGGCCTGTACGGCGTGTCGCTCGGCGGCGCGTTTTTCGGCGAGTCGATGTTCGCGGCGGCGCCCGACGCGTCGAAGGTGGCGTTCGTGACGCTCGTGGACCAGCTCGCCCGCTGGGAGTTCGACCTGGTGGACTGCCAGGTTCACACGGATCACCTCGCGCGGTTCGGTGCGACCCTGTGGCCGCGCGCGCGCTACCTGGAACGGCTGCGCGAGTGCCTGCGCAAGCCGACGCGGCGCGGCGCGTGGCAGATCGATCCGGCTTTGCGCCCGTCGCGTGCCGACTCGGCCCCGCCTGCCGACTGACGCCGGAACGCGCAACCGGCGGCGACCGTTTCCGATCACCGGGCCGGCGGTCGCCGCGGCGGTCACGCGAACCGGACGTACAGGTACAGCAGCGCGGCGCCGGCGAGAAACGCAATCCCGGCCCAGCTCGCGGCCGCGAGCGCGCGCGACGGGCGAGCCTCCTCCGGAACTTCGGCGCCGGTGATGCAGCGGTGGTTGAGCCACGCGAGCACCGGCGCGGTCAAGAACGACAGAATCGTCGCGAGGTCGACGAGCGCTTTGAGATCGGCGAGGAACCGGTAGATGATGACGACGGAGCCGACCCCGAGCACCGCCAGCGCCGCCCAATAGACGCCGCGCGCGTCGCGGCCCTCCCCCGCCGATCCCGGCGCTTCCGGGCCGCGAAACCGCTCCACGAGCACCGACAGCGCGCGCGGAAAGCCGTCGACCACCGTGAGCGTGGTGGAGAACATCACGGAGAACGCGGCGGCGCCGATGATCGGCTCGGCCCATTCGCCGAGCATGTCGGTGTACAGCGCGATGACCTGCGCGGCGAACCCGCCCGCGGTCGACGCGAACGCGACGCCGCGCCCGTACATGACCGCGGCCCCGAGGGTGACGAAGCACAGCGCGAGCACGGCCGTCCCGATGTAGCCGATGTGAAAGTCGAGCAGCGACTCGCCGCGCGTCGGCCGGTGCCCGGTGTCGCGCTCGCGGGCGAGCGTCCACAGCGATTGCCACACGGCCACGTCGATCGCCGACGGCATCCACCCGATCAACGCCGCGACGAACGCGAGCGACGCCGGCTCGACGAGCCGCCGATCCGGCCAAAACGGCACGGCGCCCCAGTCGATGCGCCCGAGCGCGAGCGCGGTCGCGGCGACGGTCGACACCGTCAGCACCGCGACCACCCACTTGCCGATGCGGTCGAGCCACCGGTAGCGCCCGGCCGCGAGCAGCCCCGCGCACACCGCGGTGAGCGCCGCGGCGATCGCGCCGGCCGACGCGTCGAGACCAAACAGCACCTTCGCCAGCCCGGCGGTGACGATGGTGACCGCCGCCTGCACGGTGAACAT
This sequence comes from Deltaproteobacteria bacterium, assembly GCA_003696105.1. NCBI lineage: Bacteria > Pseudomonadati > Myxococcota > Myxococcia > Deltaproteobacteria bacterium. Next base: position 12,051 of record RFGE01000114.1, read on the forward strand.
CGTGCCGACCGTGAGCGCGGCGTACAGCGCCAGCGCCCATCGTCCCCGGCGGCGGTAGCCCTCGAGCAGCGACGTGCCGGTCGCGGCGGCGTACTCCGGGCCGAAGCGAAACGCGGGGTACTTGGCGAGGTTCGCGACGACGACGACGCCGGCGAGGGCGAACCCGAACGACGCGCCGGCGCGGGTCGACTGCACGAGGTGCGACACGCCGACGGCGGCGCCGGCAAACAGCACGCCGGGTCCGAACGCCTGCCAAAACGTGCGCTGCCGGGGCTCCATCGGACGGAGCTTATACCGCACGCCGCCGTCGTGTAGGATGGCGGCGCGGCCGCGCCAGCAGCCGCGGTCCACCCGATTCGGAGCCCGACGCATGAAAGCGATCGTCATCACCGGAGCCGGCGGTCCCGACGTCCTCGCGGTGCGCGACGTCCCCACCCCCGAGCCCGCGCGCGGCGAGGTGCGGGTGCGCGTGCGCGCCACGGCCGTCAACCGGGCCGACATCCTCCAGAGAATGGGGCTGTATCCCGCGCCGACCGACGCACCGCAGGACATCCCCGGGCTGGAGTTCGCGGGCGAGGTCGACGCGATCGGCCCCGGCGTGACGCGATGGCAGCTCGGCGACCGCGTATGCGGCCTCGCCGGCGGCGGCACGTACGCCGAATTCCTCGTCGCGCACGAGCGCGCGCTGGCGCCGATCCCGGAGCGAGCCAGCTGGCGCGAGGCGGCCGCCATCCCGGAGGCGTTCGTCACCGCCTACGACGCGCTGGTGTTGCAGGCGCACCTTTGCGCGGGAGATACGACGCTGATCCACGCCGCCGGCAGCGGTGTCGGCACGGCGGCGATCCAGATCGCGCGCGCGATCGGCGCGACCTCCGTCGGCACGAGCCGCACGCCGGCCAAGCTCGAACGGGCGCGCGACCTCGGACTCGACGCCGGCATCGTGCCGGACGCCGGCGCGTTCGCCGACGCGGTGCGCGAGGCCACCGGCGGCGCCGGACCGCGCGCCGTACTGGAGCTGGTCGGCGGCGCGTACGTGGCCGAGGACGTGCGCTGCGTCCAGCCGGGCGGCTGCATCGTCGTCGTCGGCTTGATGGCGGGTGCGCGCGTCGACCTCGACCTCGGCGCGCTGCTGCGCAAGCGCGTGATCGTGCGCGGCACGGTGCTGCGATCGCGCCCGGTCGAGGAGAAGCTCGCCGCGGCCGAGGCGCTGCGCCGGCACATCGTGCCGCTGTGGGCGCGCGCTCGCGTGCGCGCGGTCATCGACCGGACGTTCGCGCTCGACGAGGCGCCGGCCGCGCACGCGTACGTGCAATCCAACGCGGGGTTCGGCAAGGTCGTCCTCGACCTGTGATCCGGCAAGGGCCTGTCAACGCCTGCCATCGGCGCGCGTGCTATAGGTGCCGCCATGTCAGCGAACCGCGCGTGTTTCGCGCTTGCACTGGCGGCCGCGTGTGGCGGCCGCGCGCCCGCCCCAGCCCACGTCGCCCGGTCATCCGACGCCGCGCAGCCCGATCGCACCGCGCCGCCGACCGGCGCGGCATCGATCTCGGCGGCGGAGCTGCGCGCACATGTCGAACTGCTCGCGTCCGACGAGCTGCGCGGGCGCGAGACGCTCGCGCCCGGCTATCAGCGCGCGGCCGATTACCTCGCGCGCGAAATGAACCGCTACGGCCTGGCGCCGCTGCCGGGCCACGACGACTTTCAGGTCGCGTACACCTTGTACGAACTCGGCTACGACGACGCGCACACGTCGCTGTCGGCCGGCGGCACCGCGTACGCGCTCGGCCGCGACTTCGCGGTGTTCCCGTTCTCCGACGAGGGAGTCGCCGAGGGCCCCGTCGTGTTCGCGGGCTACGGGATCACCGCGCCCGAGCTGAACTGGGACGACTACGCCGGCCTCGACGTCGCGGGCAAGATCGTGCTCGTGCTGCGCCACCACCCGGGCGAGGGGGACGGCAAGGCGGACGAGGCGTTCCGCCGGCACGCGCTGTTCGCGACCAAGGCCGCCAACGCCCGGCGCCACGGCGCGGCCGCCATGCTGTTGGTGACCGATCCGCTGCACCACGACGACGGAGACGACCTGCGATCCAACGCGATCTGGCTCACCCAACCGCTCGACGAGCGCATGCGCGAGCGCATGCAGCGGGCGCGGCAGACGCGCGACGGCGCACCGCTGGTCGCGCTGCACGTGTCGCGGTCGGTCGCGACCGCCCTCGTCGCGGGTGCGGGCCGGTCGCTCGCGGATCTACAGCGGGCCGTCGACGGCGGCGACAAACCGGCGGCGATCGCGAACGCCGGCACGGTGGCGACCGTGTCGGTGCGCGCGCGAACGGATGCGCGCGTCGTCACCCCAGTCGACGTCATCGGCTACCTCGAGGGGTCGGACCCGGCGCTGCGCGACGAGTGGATCGTGGTCGGCGCCCACTTCGATCACCTCGGCGCGTACGACGGCGCGGGGGACACCGTCTACAACGGAGCCGACGACAACGCCTCCGGCACGGCAGGGATGTTGGAGCTGGCGCAGGCGTTCGCCTCGCGCGCACGGCGGCCCAAGCGCAGCCTCGTGTTCATCGGCTTCTCGGGCGAAGAAAAGGGCCTGCTGGGCTCGCGTGCGCTCGTCGATCAGCACATCCTTCCGATCGAGCGCGTCGTGTTCATGCTGAACCTCGACATGATCGGCCGCAACCCGTCGCAGCCGGTCGCGGTGGTCGGCGACGGGTACGGCACCGGCGTGCGCGAGGCGGTCGCCGCCGCCAACGCGGCGGTCGGCTTGCCGATCGAGTTCGGCGGCGCGGAGTACTCCGGCAACAGCGACCACCATCCGTTCTACGCGTCCGACGTACCGTTTGCGTTCTTCTTTACCGGCTTGCACGACGACTATCACCAGCTGTCGGACCACGCGGACAAGCTCGCCTACGACCGCATGGCCGACATCGTGCGGGTCGCCTACGGCACGGTCGACGCGATCGCGTCCGGGGCCGTGACGCCGACCTTCATCCATCACGTCGACTGGCTCGGTATCGAGGTGCAGGCGCGCGGCGGCGACGCGGTCGTCACGGCGGTCGCCGGCGGATCGCGGGCGGCCGGCGCGGGCCTGGCCGCCGGCGACGTCATCCGCGCGATCGGCGGCACGCCGCTGGCCGATCCCCGCGACGTCGGCAAGCGGTTTCGCGAGTGGGAACCCGGCACCGCGCAGGATCTCGTCGTCGCGCGGGGCGGGGCGACGCGCAGCGTGCACGTCGCGCGCGCCAAGCGGGGCTACCTCGGCGTGTTCCCCGGCCCAGTCGACGCCGACGCGCGTAAGGCGCTCGGCCTGTCGGACGACGAGGGCGTGCGCATCCGCGGGGTGGCGCCGGACGGGCCGGCGGGCAAGGCGGGCCTGCGCGAGGGCGACATCGTGATCCGCATCCGCGGATTGCCGGTGAACCTGCGGTCGCTCGGCACCCACCTGGCGCGCATCGGCGCCGGCGAGCCGGTCCAGATCGTGATCGTCCGCGACGGCGAGCGCAAGACGCTCGACCTGGTGCTCGGCGAACGCCCGCAGCGGCCGTAACCGCGGCGGCGAAGCCCGCGGCGGCGCGGCCGCGCCCGGGGTACCCGCGCCGGCGCGGCCGCGCCCGGGGTACCCGCGGCGCGCGGCCGCGCGGACTTGACGCCACCGCGTTCGAAGCCGAACGTCGGGCCATGTCGCCGAACGAGCGAGCCGCTCGCCGCGCCGCCCGCTGCGCCGTCGGCGCGCACATGTCGATCGCCGGCGGGCTGCACCGCGCTCTCGAGCGCGGCGCCGAGGCCGGTTGCGACGTGATCCAGATCTTCACGCGCTCGAACCAGCAGTGGGCCGCGCCGCCGATCGGCCGCGATGCGGTCGCCGCATGGCGCGACGCCCGCGCGACCTACGGCGTCGACCCGGCGCTCGCACACGGGTCGTATCTCGTCAACCTCGCCGCGTCGACGCGCGCGCTGCGCGAACGGTCGTACCGCGCCACCCGCCGCGAGCTGGCGCGCTGCGCCCAGCTCGGCATTCGTTACCTCGTCATCCACCCGGGCGCGCACACCGGCGACGGACACGCCACGGGGATCGCGCGCATCGCCCGCGCGCTCGACCGCCTCTACGACGAGGCGGGCGACTGTCCGACGCGCGTGCTGCTCGAAAACACCGCCGGCCAGGGCACGAGCATCGGACACCGGTTCGAGCACCTGCGCGACATCCTCGGCGCGATGCGACGCCACGCCGGTCGCGTCGGCGTGTGCATCGACACCTGCCACACGCTCGCCGCCGGCTACGACATCCGCAGCGAGGCCGCGTGGCAGCGGACGTTCGACGAGTTCGACCGCACGGTCGGCTGCGACCGCATCGCGGCATTTCACGTCAACGACTCGAAGGCGCCGCTCGGAGCGCGCGTCGATCGCCACGAACACGTCGGCCGCGGCCACGTCGGCCTGACCGCGTTTCGTTGCCTCGTCAACGACCACCGGTTCGCGGGCCTGCCAATGGTGCTCGAGACGCCGAAGGCCGGCACCGCCGGCGACCCGGTGAATCTCGCCATCTTGCGCGCGCTCGCCGGGAAACGCCGCGTCGGGTCCCGCGCTCGCCGGCTCGCGGCGCAGCCGCTGGCGTGATCGCGCCGCCGCGTTCGGTGCTACAACCCGGCCGTGGCACGACACCGACTCGTTTTCGACATCGACGCGCGCGGCAACCCGATCCGCGAAGCGTGGGACCGGCTGCGACGCATCCCGGGCGGCCCGCGCCTGTTCAGCCGACTGGTCGGCGCGATGGCGCCGTACACCGGCAGCATCGGTGCGCGCGTCGTCGACCTCGACCGCGGCCGGTCGCGGGTGGTCCTGCGCGACCACCGCGCCGTCCGCAACCACCTGCGCAGCATCCACGCGGTCGCACTGGCGAACCTCGCCGAACTCACCGGCAACATCGCGGTCGCGTACTCGCTGCCCGACGACGCGCGGTTCATCGTCACCGGCCTGTCGATCGAGTACGTCAAGAAGGCGCGCGGCACGATCACGGGGACGTGCCATCTCGACCGTCCGCTCGCCAGCGAGCGCGAGGAGATCGAAGTCCCGGTCGTGCTGCGCGACGACGCCGGTGACATCGTTGCCACCGCAACGCTTCGCACCCTCATCGGACCGAAACCGGCGTGACCGGCCGACTCGACGCGAGCACCGCCGATCGGCTTGCGGCGCTGATCCTGCCGTCGCTGCACCGCGAATACCCCAACCACATCTCGCACGTGCTGCAGGACGACGCCGACGTGCGGCCGCCGCGCGAACTCACGCCGGCGTTTTTCGGCTGCTACGACTGGCACTCGGCGGTCCACAGCCACTGGGCGATCGCGCGGCTCGTGCGCCGGTTCCCCGCCGCGGCGTGGGCCGACCGCGCCCGCGCCGCGCTCGACCGCAGCTTCGCGCCGGATCGCATCCGCGGCGAGGTCGCCTACCTGCGCGCGCGGCCCGGCTTCGAGATGCCCTACGGGATGGCGTGGTTGCTCACGCTGTGCGCCGAGGCGACGCCGTGGCGCAGCGCGCTCGCGCCACTCGAACGGATCGCCCGCGACCGGTTTGCGGCGTGGCTGGACCGGCTGTCGCATCCGATCCGCTCGGGCGAACACACGAACTCCGCGTTCGCGATGGCGCTCGCCCTCGACTACGCGCGCGCCGCCGGCGATCGGACGCTCGCGGACGCGATCGTTGCCCGCGCGGTCGACTTCTACGCGGACGACCCGCCGGCGCCGGTCGCGTTCGAGCCGTCCGCGTACGACTTTCTGTCGCCGAGCCTGGCCGAGGCCGACCTGATGCGCCGCGTGCTGCCGCCGGCCGCGTTCGCGTCGTGGCTCGCCGCGTTTCTTCCCTCCGTCGACCGGTTCGAACCGGTGTCGCCGGTCGACCGCGCGGACGGCAAGCTGGCCCACTTCGACGGCTTGAACCTGTCGAGGGCGTGGATGTTGCGGGCGCTCGGGTTTTTTGCCGCCGCCGAGCGGCACGCCCGCGCCGGGCTGCGCGGCGTCTCGCCCGACCACTACGCCGGCGCCCATTGGCTCGGCACGTTCGCGCTGTACTGGTACACGGCCCCTTCGTGACGCGCGCGCCCCCCAAATGGCGCGCGCTCCCCGCGTACGTTGCCTAGGATTGCCGCCCTCTCGCGCGACCAGTTCGCTATTGTCTCGGCAGGACGCGCCGTTCGGAACGAACTCACGGGAGACCGCCATGCGCGCAAGCCACACTGCAGTAATCGCCGCACTCGCCGTCGCGACGGCCGCGCCGGCCGCACGCGCCCAAACCGCAACGGACGCGCCCGATGGCGGCGAGGACACCCGCTACGACGCCGCGTTCGATGCGCTGGTGCGCGGCGACCTGGACGCCGCGATCGCCGGCTTCGACGCGGTGGCCGCGGCGACGGCCGACCCCGAGCGCCGGGCGGCGGCCCGCGAACTCGCGCGCCTGGCGCGCGCTCTCAAACAGCGGGCCGCCAGTGCGGCGCCGGGGGCGCGGCCGCCGTCGCCGCGCCCGGCGCACACGCCGAAAACGCCGCCGGCCGAGCCGACCGGCGACGTCGACTCGTCGGACCGGTCCGGGCGGATCGAGTTCGTCACCGTCACGACCCTCACGGGCACGTACGCCGGCGTCGTACTGCTGTCCATCTTCGATGTGGAGGACTTTCGCGCCGGCACGCTGCTCGTCACCGGCACGACGGCCGCCGGCCTGTTCGGCAGCTACTTTGCAACGAAAGACCGGCGCATCACGACGGGGATGGCGGACGCCTACACCGCCGGCGTGACGCTCGGCGCGCTCAACGGCGCGCTGCTGTCGGCGCCGCTCGGCCTCCACGACACGGACGACGCCCTGTCGTTCGTCCTCGGCACGACCGTGGCAGGCGGCGCGGCCGCGCTCGCGCTGGCCGATCGCATGCACCCGACGCGAGCGCAGTCGTCGCTCACGCTCACGCTGTCGATCGCGGGGCTGTCGACGGCGGGGCTCGGCATGGTCATCGCCGATTACGAACCCAGCGACGACGACACCGCGCTGCTGGTCCTCGCGGGCGGCTTGAACGCCGGGATGGTCGCCGGAATGGTCGCGGCGCGCGACCTCGACTGGTCGCATTCCCGCGGGCGACTGGTCGCGCTGTCGACCTTCCTCGGCGCGCTCGGAGGCGTGGCGTCCGGCGCCCTCGTCGTCGGTGAGCCGGACGACGACGCGGAGAGCCGGATCCTGGCGGCGACGACCCTCGGCGGCCTGTGGGCCGGTTTCGGGCTCGGCGCCTACCTCACCCGCGACATGCAGCCCGACCCGCGCTTCGGCGCGGCCGCCGGCCAGCAGGTCGCCGTGTACCCGTCGGCGATCGATGGCAAACTCGGGCTCGCGGTCGCCGGGACGTTCTGACCGGCCCGCGACCGCGGCCCGAACCGCCGCCGGCCCGGCGGCGCGCACGCGTTTCCGATGACCGACGACCTCGCCCGCCACGCGCAGATGCTCGCGAACCGCGTGCGCAAGACCGACCGCCATCTGCGCAAGTGGGCGCGCCGCGAGGACGTCACCTGCTACCGGGTCTACGACCGCGACATCCCGGAGATCCCGCTCGCGGTCGACCGCTACGGCGACCGCCTGTACGTGGCGCAGTACGCGACGCCGCACAAGCCGCACACCGAACAGCCGGGCTGGGCCGACGCGATGGTCGCGGCCGCGGCGGAGGCGCTCGACGTGCCGCCCGAACGCGTGCACGTGCGGGTGCGCCGGCGGCGGCGCGACCGCGACAAGCTCGCCGCGACCGGCCGGCGGTTCGAGGTGCGCGAGGGCGGCCTTCGGTTCTGGGTCAATCTCGACGACTACCTCGATACCGGCTTGTTTCTCGATCACCGGATCACGCGCGCGCGGGTGCGCGCAGAGGCGCGCGGCGCGCGGGTCCTCAACTTGTTCGGCTACACCGGATCGTTTTCCGTCTACGCGGCGGCCGGCGGCGCCGCGTCGACGTGGACGGTCGACGCGTCGAACACGTATCTGGCGTGGGCCGCCGACAATTTCGCGCTAAACGGGCTGCGCGACCGGCGTCACCGGCTCGACCGCGCCGACGTGCTCGCGTGGCTCGACACACCGCCGGTCGGCCGCGCGTCGTTCGACCTCGCGGTGCTCGACCCGCCGACGTTTTCGCACGGGAAACGGTTCGACCGCGTGCTCGACACACGGCGCGACCATCTGTGGCTCATCGACAAGACGCTCGACCTGCTCGCGCCCGGGGGCGTGCTGTACTTTTCGACCAACGCGCGCAAGCTCGCGCTCGACCCCGCCGCGCTCCGGGACCGCGCCGATGTGCAGGACATCACCGCCGCGACGACGCCGCCGGACTTCCGCCGCCGGCCGCACCGGTGCTGGCGGCTGGTCGTGCGCGCGACCCGCCGCGACCGCGCGTGACCCCGGCGACCCGCGCGACCCGCGGCGACCGCGCGTGACCCCGGCGACCCGCGCGACCCGCGGCGACCGCGGCGACCGCGCCTACCGCGCGCCGAAGCGCCGCGCCAGGATCGCCTCCAGCCCGCCACCGCGCAGCTGCAGGCCGGTCGCGATGATCGTCCCATCTGGCCCGACGAGCAGCAGGGTCGGCAGCCCGGCCACCTCGAGCGCCTGCTTGAACGCCGCGGCGTCCTCCCCATCGACCACGGCGTGGTCCCACGGCATCGGATGGCGCGGATCGCGGCGGAACGCGTCGACGTGGTCGGCGGTGTCGTCCACGCACACGCTCAAGATGCGGAATCCCGCGCCGCGGTAGCGCTCGTACGCCGCGTGCAAATGCGGCATCTCGGCGACGCAGGGCTTGCACCAGGTCGCCCACACGTCGATGAGCACGGTGTGTCCCGCGTAGGTCTTGGGCGTGATCCGATCGCCGCCGCCGTACCGCGGCACGTCGAACGCCGGCACCGGCGCACCCGGCCGCACCCGCCGGGACGGATCGAACATGCTGGCCAGCCGCGCGTAGCGGGTGCGACCGTAGCGGTCGCGCATCAGCTCGTAGTAGCGCGCCACGTCCTGTTCGCGCCCGTCCCCACGCGCGCGCCACATCAGCGCAAACAGCGTCTCGGCGGCCGCTTCGTCGTCGTCGACCGCCGACAAGACCTCCTCGACGTAGGAATAATCGGGCGCCTCCCGGTTGGCGGCCACCACCACCTGGGCGGCGGCATCGGGCGCCATCGACCACAGCGGCGATGCGCTCGGCACGTCCGCGAGCACCGCGCGCGCGAGCGAGGCGTCCGGGTCCGGCCCCGGCGGCGGCGGCCGCGTGGCGAAGTACGCGATCGCGAGCGCCGCGTGCGCCGTCGGGTCGCGCTCCGCGTCGACTTCCGCGCGCGTGACCCGGGCGGCATCGTCGCCGAACCGGCGCGCGCGCGCGATGCGCGACGGGAGCCCCGCGACCTTCGCCACGACCGGCTCGGCGCGCCGGAACGACACGCGCGTCGCGACGCCGGCAGGCGGCAACGCGCTCGGGTCGACCTCGACGACGACCTTGCCTCCGGTCGGTCGGGCAACCGTGGCGTAGTTGCCGTCGCCGTCGTAGCGGTACGGCCCGCGGCCCGGCGCGTTCATGCTTCGCCCCGGCTCGGCGGTCAGGCCGGTGATTTCGTAGGCGATCGGCCCCGTCGCGGGGATGTCGGCGGTCCACACGCCGTCGGCGCGACGGGTCATCGACACGGTGCGCAGCGGCGCGAGCTCCCCGCCGGCGCCGATCGAAAACACCAGCACCTCGAGTGCATCGAGCGCATCCGGCCGCGGATACGTGCCGAGGCGAACGTCGACCTCGACGTCGCTGCCGCCGAGCAGACCGAGTTCGTCGTCGACGTGATCGACCCCCGTGAGCCGCACGCGGACGAACCGGTCGGCCGGCAGGTCGACGGAGAACGAACCATCGGCGGCGACCTCGTGCGCCCGCCCGTCGACCGTGACGTGGGCCATCGCCATCGGCCGGCCGTCGTGGCCGACGAGCCGCCCCGCGAGGCGCGCGGGCCGGGGCGCCGGCGCGCTGCCGGTCGCCGCCGGCGCCGCGGGTCGCCCCGCGCCCGGAGCCCCCGCCGGCCGGGGACCGCAGGCTGCCGCCGCGGCGACGTACGCCAGCATCCACCACTCGACTCGGATCGACATCGACATCTGCACTTCTCCTCCGGCGGCTCGACGCGTCACGCCGGCTCGACTTGGACGATCGGGTCGCCCGCGTCCACGTCCGCCTCGTCGTCGACCAGAAACGCCACGACCCGCGCGCGCGCCGGCAGTCCATCCCCACCGTAGGCGACGCGGTGGAACGTCTTCATGACCTCGAGCAGACACAGCGTCGCGCCGGGTTCGACGACCGATCCGACCTCGACGAATGGAGGCCGGTCCGGTCCTGGTTTCCGGTACAACCGGCCGCTCGTCGGCGCGCGAACGACCATGGCGCCTTCGGCCGGCGCGCGGTGCCCGCCGGCAGGATCGTCGTCGGCCGCGGCCACTCCGTCGAGCGGAACGAGCCGCACGAGCGCGTCCCCGTAACCGACCGCGACGCGGGCCACGCCGCCCGGCGCACCCGCGACCATCCCGGCCGCACCGTCGGGCGCCACCAGTGGCGTCACCACGCCGAGCGTCTCGATCGCGCCGAGCGGCGCCCCCGGGACGACGACCGCGCCGTCGCGGACGCCGACGCGCCACCAGCCGACCGCGGGCGACCGCAGCGCACCGTCGGCCCACAGGGCGACGACCGCCGGCCGGGTCATCCGCGCACTCCGCCGACCAACTCCGCGAGGTCGTGCATGCTCCAGATTCGGGGATTCTTCACCCGCCGGTAGCCGGCCGCCTGGTAGCTCATCTCGACGACCGCGGCCAGCCAGTCGCGCAGCGCGCCGAGTTCCACGATCTCGTCCGTGTCCATCTGGCGCGCCGCGACATACGGGTCCATGTCCGCCTCGATCCGCGCCTCCACCTCGCGCATGCCGCGCTCGATGCGAGCGCGCTCCTCCGGGTCGCTCGTCGCGATCTCGAAGTTGTCGTCGAGCTTCGTGTTGTACGTCGCGATCGCCAGCGTCCGCCCCTCCATCACGCTCAGTCGCGACAGGCAGGTGGACAGTTGAACCACCGGGTCGTACGGCAACCCGGTCATCGCGTAGTAGCCGGCGCCGGACGCCTTGCGCAGAAGCACGGTGAACATCGGCACGGTGTTCGTGCTGTTGGTGTAGATCAGGTTCGACCCGTAGGCCAGCAGACCGTGGCGCTCCGCCTCGCGGCCGATGTCGAAGCCCGAAATGTCCTGCAACCAGATCAGCGGGATGCCGTCGTCGTTGCACGCGCGCGAGAACGCGCTCACCTTGGCGATGCCGCCGCGGTACAGGATGCCGCCGGGCCGCGGGCGCCCGGGATGCTCCGGATCGGCGACCAGGCCTTGTTTGTTGATCACGAAACCGGCGTACAAGCCACCGACGCGGCCGATGCCGCACACGATCTCGTCGCCGATCTCCGGCATCAGTTCCCAAAACAGGCTCTGATCGCACAGCCGGGCGAGCACCTGAAAGCAGTCGTACGCCTCGCGGTGGTCGGGCGGGATCACCCCGGCGAGTTCGGCCGGCGCGTACGCCGGCGGGATTGCGCCGACACCGCCGCGGTAGAAGTCGGCCGCCGACGTCGGCAGGCGGGCGACCTCGCGGCGCAAGCAATCGATGAGCACGTCGTCGTTCGGCACGCGCACGTCGGCGCAACCGGATTGGTGCACATGCACCTCCGGGCCGCCGATGTCGAGCGACGTGATCTTCTGGCTCTTGGCGCCCTTGATCAGCGCGGCGCCGGCGATCACCATGTACGCCTGCTCCGTCATGTAGACGCGGTCGCTGATGATCGGCATGTAGCCGCCACCGGCGATGCAGTCGCCAAACACGCCGGCGATCTGCGGGACGCCGTGCGCGGACAGCAGGCTGTTCATCTTGAAGATATGGCCGGCGCCGCGCGCGCCCGGGAAGCTGCGCGACTGCTCCGGCAAGAACAGCCCGCTGCAATCGACCATGTAGATGGTCGGCAACCGCAGGCGAAGCGCCATCGTCTGCGCGCGTTGGATTTTCTCCGGCGTGCGCGGCCACCACGACCCGGACGCGACCGTGTTGTCGTTGGCGATGACCATGCACCACCGGCCTTCCACGCGCACGAACGCGGTCACGACCCCCGCGCCGGGCGACTTGAGGCCGTTTTGGAACTCGACGCCGTAGTTGACGAACGTGCCGACCTCGTACACCGGCGAGTTCGGATCGCGCAGCCGGTCGACGCGCTCGCGCGCCGTGAGCTTGCCCTTGGCGTGGACGCGGTCGACGTACTTCGGCCCCCAGCCGGCATACACCTCCGCGCGCCGCTGGCGAAGGACGTCCTCCAGCTGCGCGAGGCGCGCGCGGTACTCGGCGGCGACCTGCGGTGCGACGCTCGCGTCCAGCGACGCGCCGATCGGGACGAGCGGAACGTGGGCCATCAGTCTGCCTCCGGCGGCCAACCTGGGATGGCGCGGGTGTCGTACCGGTGCGCGCGGAACGCGGCCGACCGCAGGATGGCCAGGTGCATCGGCACGGTGGTCGGAACGCCCTCGCACACGAGCTGGTCGAGCGCGCGGATCATCGCATCACACGCGGCGTCGCGGTCCGGTCCCTTCGCGATCACCTTGCACAGCAAACTGTCATAGTGCGGCGGGATGCGATAACCCGACTCGACGTGCGTGTCGACGCGAATCGTGCCGCCGGCCGGATCGGGCGGCGACCACCGCGCGATGGTGCCGGGCGCCGGGCGAAAGTCGTTGCGCGGGTCCTCCGCGTTGATGCGGCATTCGATCGCGTGGCCGTCGAATGTGACGTCGTCCTGGCGCAACGACAGCGGGTGGCCGGCCGCGACGAGGATCTGTTCGCGCACCAGGTCGACGCCGGTGCGCATCTCCGTCACGCAATGTTCCACCTGCAGGCGCGTGTTCATCTCCATGAACCGCAATGTCCCGTCGGGATCGAGCAAGAACTCGAGCGTCCCGGCGCCGACATAGCCGATCGCGCGCGTGGCGCGGACGGCGGCGGCGAGCGTGCGCGCGCGCTCGGCGTCCGACAGCACCGGCGACGGCGACTCCTCGATCAACTTCTGGTGATTGCGCTGGATCGTGCAGTCGCGCTCGCCGAGGTGAATCGCGTTGCCGTAGCGGTCGGCGAGCACCTGGATCTCGATGTGACGGCCGCCCTCGATGAGGCGTTCGAGGTAGACGCGCCCGTCGCCGAACGCGGCGGATGCCTCGCGCGACGCGTCCGCGAACGCGGCAGCCAGCTCATCCGGGCCGCGCGCCACGCGCATGCCGCGACCGCCGCCGCCGCTTTCGGCCTTCAGCAGCACGGGGTAGCCGACCTGGTCCGCCACCGCGCGCGCGTGATCCGCATCGCGCAGCGCGCCGTCGCTGCCCGGGATCACGGCGAGGCCGGCCGCCGCCATCGCCCGTTTGGCGGGCGTCTTTTGCCCCATCCGGTGCATCACGTGCGCGGGCGGACCGATGAACGTGACGCCGTGGGCCTCGCACACGCTCGCGAACACGGGGTTTTCCGCGAGGAAGCCCCAGCCCGGGTGCAACGCCGTGCATCGGGACTGCACCGCGGCCTGCACGACGCGCTCGATCGCCAGGTAGCTGGACGCCGCGCGCGCCGGCCCGAGTACGACCACGTCACGCCCGCGCGTGTAGGGCGCGTCGCGATCGGCCTCGGACACGCCGAACACCGGCTCGATGCCGAGCGCGTCGCACGCCCGCGCGATGCGCGCGGCGACCTCACCGCGATTGGCGACGAACAGGCGGTGAAACAGCCGAACGCGCGGTTCGGATGCGGCGTGTTGCGTCGTCATGCGCGCCGCACGTTAGACCACAACGCGTTCGATCGCCACCGGTGCCGCGGGTCGACCGCGCGCGCGCGCTCTGTTATGAAGCGGCGATGTCTGCCCGTCGCCCGGCGTCCGCGTCCGCCGCCACGGTGGCGGTGGCCCTCGCCGCGACCGCGGCGTTCGCCGGCACGCCGGCCGCCGCCGGTAAGCGCGCAGTGGCCGTGCGCGCGGCCGTCGCGCCGCGCATCGATGGCCGCCTGGATGACGCGGTGTGGCGCGCCGCCCCGTTCGTCCACGACTTCGCCCAACGCGAGCCACACGAGGGCGCCGCGCCGCTGCGGCGCACCGAGGTGGCGTTCGCGTACGACGACGACTACCTGTACGTCGGCGCGCGCATGTACGCGCGCGGGCCGGACGACGTGCAGGCGGTCGTGACGCGGCGCGACGACTCCGGATCGGCCGAGCGCATCATCGTGTCGTTCGATCCGTTCCTCGACCGGCGCACCGCGTACAGCTTCGCAGTGACCGCCGCCGGCGTCCGCGTCGACTGGCTCCACACAGACGACAACATGTTCGCTCGCGACTACTCGTACAACCCGGTGTGGGACGCCGCGGTTCATGTCGGTCCACACGGGTGGACCGCCGAGATGAAGATTCCATTTTCGCAGCTGCGGTTTCCCCGCCGGCAGCACCACGCCTGGGGGGTCAACATCAACCGCTATCGCCCGCAGGACAACGAGGACGTGTTCTGGGTCGTGGTCCCCAAGGGAGTCGTCGCGTGGTCGTCGTGGTTCGGCGAACTCGCCGGCATCGCCGGCATCCGCGGCGAGCGCGGCGCCGAGCTTCTGCCCTACGCCGCCGCCGAGGCGCGCATCGGCGAATCGGCTGACGGCGGCGGGGTCGACGGGCGCGCCGGCATCGACGCGAAGATCGGACTCGGATCGAGCTTCACCCTCGACGCCACCGTCAACCCCGACTTCGGTCAGGTCGAGGCGGATCCGGCGGTCGTCAACCTGAGCGCATTCGAGGCGCGGTTTTCCGAGCAGCGGCCATTCTTCGTCGAAGGCCGGCAACTGCTCGCCGGCCTCGGCCCCGCGTATTTCTACTCGCGCCGCATCGGCGGCGCGCCCCGCGCGCTCAACGACCTGTCGGCGTCCCCGCAGCCGACCCGCATCCTCGGCGCCGCCAAGCTCACCGGCCGCACGCGCGGCGGCACGTCGGCCGGCGCGCTCGCCGCGATCACGTCGACCTTGCCGGATCGCACGTTCGATCCGCTGCAAGCGTTCGGCGTCGGCCGGCTGCAGCGCGAGTTCGGGCCGAACGCGTCGATCGTCGGCGCGTCGATCGCGGCGGTCGAGCGCACGTTCGGCGACGACGACGCGGTCGACGACGGCACGCCGCTGGCCGATCTGCTGCCGCGCGCCGCGGTCAGCGGCGGCGTCGACTGGCGGCTGCGGTTCTCGGGCGGCGAGTACGAGGTCGGCGGCTTCGCTGGCGGCAGTAGCGTCCACGGAAGCGCGGCCGCGATCGAGGCCGTGCAGCGGTCGAGTGCGCATTACTTCCAGCGGCCCGACCAGTCGCACGTGCGCCTCGACCCGGCGAGGCGGTCGCTCGCCGGGTGGACGGCGGCACTCGCGGCCCGCAAGCGGTCCGGCCACGTGCGCGCGTTCGCCACCGTGGGCGCCGAATCGCCCGGGCTCGAGCTCAACGACGTCGGGCTGCTGCACTCGGCCGACGACGCGTTCGTCGAAGCGGGCGCGTCCTTCGAGGAAGAGCACCCGACGCGGTGGACGCGAACGTGGCGGGTCGGCGCGAGCATCGCGCAGGAGTGGAACTTCGGCGGCGTGCGCAAGCCGCTCGGCCTCGAAGTCAACGCGGCCGTCGAGCTGCCCAACTACGTGGCGATCGACGTGTTCGGCAGCTATCGCACCGCCGGTATCGACGACGACGCGACGCGCGGCGGTCCGCTGATGGAGGTCGGCCCGGCGCGCGAGCTCGGCGCCGGCATTCGCAATCGCCACGGCGCCCGCACCTCGTGGAGTGCCAGCGCGGTCGCGCTGTCGTCGGACACCGGCGACGCAGGCTGGATCGTTCAGGCGCGCCTGTCGGCGATCCCCGCAGACCGCCTCCAGATTCAACTCGAGCCGGCATGGACCCGCGTGCGCGTCGGTCGCCAGTACCTCGCCACGGTCGACGGCGGCCGGGACGAAACGTTCGGCCAGCGGTACGTGTTCGCAACCGTCGCGCGGCGCGAGCTGGCGGTGACCGCGCGGGTCAAGCTGGCGCTGACGCCCGATCTGGCAGTCGAGCTGTTCGCGCAACCGTTCGCGTCGGCCGGCGACTACACCGCATTCGGCGAACTCGCGGCGCCGCGCAGCCGCGAACTGATCGAGTACGAGGTGGTCGCCGATACGGACGACGAGCTGGCGTTGTCCGGCGCCGGCGGCAGCGTGGTGTTGCCGCAGCCCGATTTCACCGTGCTGTCGCTGCGCAGCACGCTGGTCGTGCGATGGGAGTTCGCGCCGGGCAGCACGCTGTTCGCGGTGTGGCAGCAAGACCGGGCCGACGGCGCGCCGCGCGCGACGGCCGCCGGGCTGTCCGGCCTCGGCGACGCCGTGTCCGCGCCGGGCGAGCACGCGATCCTGGTCAAGCTGGCGTACTGGTGGCCGATCCGGTGACCGCGCCCGGCGCGGGTTCCGCGAGCACGACGCGGGCGTCGATCGCCACGAGCCCGTCGCCGGTGATCACCAGCGGATTGACGTCGAGTTCGGCGATGTCGGGGCAGGCCTCGACGAGAGCGGAGATGCGCCACACCACCTCCGCCAACTCGTCCCGATCCAGGCGCGGCCGGCCGCGCGCGCCGTCGAGCAGCGCCTGTGCGCGGATCTCTCCGATCATGTCGAGCGCGTCGCGCCGCGACAGCGGCACGAGCCGAAATGCGACATCGCGATAGACCTCGACGAACACGCCTCCGATGCCCACCATCATCACCGGACCGAAACCGGCGTCGCGCGACATGCCCACGATGATCTCGGTGCCGCTGACCATCTCCTCCACCGTAAAGCCGGTGATGCGGGCGCCGGGCTGATGCGCGGCGACGCGCTCGCGGATGGACGCGCACGCCGCGCGCACCCCGTCGGCATCGACGACGTCGAGCACGACGCCGCCCACGTCCGACTTGTGGACGACGTCCGGGCTGATCAGCTTGACCACGACCGGATACCCGATGCGCTCGGCGAGCGCGACCGCGGCGTCTTCGCCGTCCGCGATGCCGCTGCCGTTGTAGCGCAACCCGGCGCTCGCCAGCACCTCGCGCGCCAGCGACAGGTCGAGATGGCGCTGGCCGCGCTCGCGCGCCTCGGCGAGCAGGCGGCGCGCGCGGGCGTGATCGGGCGGCGGCAAGTCCGGCCAGTCGCGGGCCGGGGCCGGTGTACGCGCGAGCCAGGCGCCGCGGCGGGCGAGCGCGCCCATCGCGCTCACCGCGAGTTCGGGGACGTGCAACTCGGGGATGCCGGCCGCGTCGAGCTTGGAGCCGACGTCGGTGCCGACCAGCCCGAGGAAGCTCGAACACACCGGCTTGCTCCACCCCGGATCGCGCACCGCGTCGACGATCGCGTCGGCGACCGCCGCCGGCCGCGTCATCGCCTGGACCGTCATCACGACGATCACGCCGTCGACCTCCGGCGCGCGGCCGACGATGTTCAGCGCGTCTCGGTACCGCTCTGGAGTCGCGTCGCCGATCACGTCGATCGGGTTGTTGTGCGACCACACCGCCGGCAGCACCTCGTCGAGCGCCGCGCGCGTCGCGTCCGACAGCGTCGCGAGCACGAGCCCGTGGCGGCTCGCCTCGTCGGCGCACAACACGCCGGGGCCGCCCGCGTTGGTGACGATCGCGATGCGCGGCCCGGGCGCCGGCGGCTGCGACGCCAGCGCCCGCGCCCACGCGAGGAACTCGCCGATCGATCGCGCCTGCTGCACCCCCGCCTGCGCGAACGCGGCCGCGTACGCCGCCGCCGATCCCGCGAGGCTGCCGGTGTGCGACGAGGCCGCGCGCGCGCCGGCGTCCGTCGCGCCGCCCTTGAGAGCGACCACCGGTTTGACGGCGGCGACCTCGCGCATCGCGTCGTACACGGCGCGCGGCCGCGGGAACGCCTCGGTGTACAGCGCCACGCACGACGTCTCGTCGTCGGCTCCCAGCCATCGGATCACGTCGTCGTCGGCGACGTCCGCCTTGTCGCCGAGCGACACCGCGGCCGACAGGCCGAACCGCTCGACCCGCGCGTAGCTGACGATGCCGGTGATCAGCGCCCCGGATTGCGACAGCAGCCCGATCGACCCGGCGGGCGGCGCCTCCGTGCCGAAGCTCGCGTTGAGCCCGCGCCCGGGGCGGATCACGCCGAGGCAGTTCGGGCCGATGATGCGAACGCCGGCCGCGCGCGCGGCCTCCACCATGCGCCGCTGCAACGCCCGCCCGTCGGCGCCCATCTCGGCGAACCCGGCGGAGATGACGATCGCCGCGCGGCAACCGATGCGCCCGGCCTCGGCGATCACGTCGGGGATGAACCGCGGCGGGATCGCGACGACGATCAGATCGACCGGCGCCCCGATTGCCGACAGGCTCTCGTACGCGCGAAGGCCGAGGATCTCCCCGCCCTTCGGATTGACCGGATAGATCGCGCCGTCGAACCCGTCGATTAGGTTGCGCAGGACCGCGTGGCCGACCGAACTTGCGCGGCGGCTGGCCCCGACGACGGCGACCGACGCCGGCGCGAAGAACGGGTCGAGCCCGCCCATGCGGCTACTTGCTCGCCCGCTTCTTGCGGAACTCGTCGCGATACTTGAGGACCATCGCGAGTTCCTGCTCGGTATAGACCTTGCCGGCCAGCCGCTTCCACAGCTTTTGCGCCTCCGCCTCGAGCTTGGATCGCAGCGCCTGCGGCGTGTCGACGAAGCGGATGCCGTTTTTCTGCATCGCGCGCTTGGCGCGATCGTTGTCCCTGCGCACGCGCTTGATGAGCATCGCGCCGATCTTCTTGCCGATCTTCTGCTCGGTGGCGCGGTCTTCCGGCGACATCTCGTTCCATGCGTCGAGGCGGACGACCATGGCGCCGACGGTGTAACCGAACGGCTCGACCGTCGCGTACGAGACCTCCGTGTACCACTGCAGCGCGACCGCGGCCAGCGGCGATCCGTAGCAACCGTCGATGCGCCCGGTCTTGAGCGCCGTGAGCACCTCCGGCACGCCGAGCGGCACGCTGCTGACCCCGATCTGCTCGAAGTACGCGCGCACGATCGGGTCGTCGGTCCACGCCCAGAACGTCACCTTCTTGAGGTCGTCGAACGACTGGATCGATCGCTTGGCGTACATGTGCGCCCAGCCGACGTCGCCCGGATACAGCAGCTTGAACCCCTGCTCCTCGAACTTTTTCTCGAAGTACGGCCACATCTTGGCGCGCACGTAGTCGACCTCTTCGACCGACTCGAACAAGAACGGGAGCTGCATGACGCGGACGCCCGGGTAGATCAAGCTCAGGCCGACGGTGGTGAGGGCGGCGCCGTCGAGCTGCTTTTGACGAATCTTGCGGACGACGTCCTTCTCGTCGCCCTGGGTGCCGCCCGGGTACCACTTGACCTTGACCCGGCCGCCGGTGGCCTCCGCGATCTTGTTCGCGCCCTTCTCGAGGATGTTCATCCACGCGGACCCGGCCGGCGCCAGGGTCGCCACGCGCCGCTCCTTCGCGCGCGCGTCGCCCATCCCGACCGTCCACAACGCCGCCGCCGCGATCGCCGCGATCCAAATCGTACCCGCTCGTCTGCTCATCATGGCCGCCTAGTGTATCCGATGTGGGTGGGTGTCCATGGCCCCGCGCGGACCGTTTTCGCGCCGCGGGCCGCTCGGCGAGGTGGGACGCCGAGCCCGGCGCCGGTATTCACAGCCTCCCGCGGGGGCCGCTACACTGCGGCAGTGCGGTCGTTCTGGCTCGGGTTGGCCATCGGCGCCCTGCTCGGCGGCGGCGGCGTCTACGCGGCGCTCGAACGCCCGTGGCAGCGTGCCGCGCCTTCGGCGCCGGCCACCGCGGGGGCCGACGCCGGGTCCGAAACAGATCGCCCGGCGCGCCGCCGGCGTCCGCGCAAACGGCGCCGGATCGCGCGGGAGGCGGAGGCGGCCGCGGTCGAACTGTCAGCTCGCGATCGCCAGTTGGTGTGGCGCGGACCGTCGATCGAACTGGCGCCGCGCGCGGTCGATTTCGCCGCGGAGGGCGGCGGCCGGTCGCTGTCGCCGGCGGAGATCGACGCGGGCATCGCGGCGCTCGCCGACGCGATCACGGCGTGCATCGAGGACGCGCGCGGCGACGCGGACCTGACGGCGACGATCGACCTCGAGCTGCTCGTCGAGGGCGACGGGCGCGTGTCGCGCGTTCGCGTGCGCGCGCCGCGTTACCTCGCGGATCGCGGCCTGCGCGGCTGCATCGCCCGCGCGACCGCCGGCCGGCCGTTCGCGGCGACCGGCGCGCAGACGATCGTGTCGGTGCCGTTCCATTTGCGCTGACCGCGGCGTGCTACAATCGCGGCATGAGCGTCGCGGTCGGGGCCGACATCGAGTCCTTGTGCAGCAAGTGCGGGGACGTGTGGCACGTCGTCGTCGCCATGGTCGACGGAAAGGTCGCGAAGGTCGAGTGCAAGGAGTGCCACGGCGTGCACCGCTATCGCGACCCGAAGGGCAAGGCAAAGGCCGCGCCGAAGCGGACATCGAAGGCCGGCGCCGGCAAGAAGGCGCCGGCGCCGAAGGTACCCGTCGTCGAGGCCAACCCCGACCGGCCGCCGCGCCCGTATCGGACGACCGACACCTACGAGCCGGGCGACCGCGTGCAGCACGCGACGTTCGGCGACGGCGTCGTCCAAGCCGTCGTCGGACCGGGCAAAGTCGAGATCCTGTTCGCGGACGGCGAGCGCCGTCTACTCGCGTGCGCCAAGCCCGCACCGTCGTTGGGCCGCGCGCCGCGCCGCCGGTTCGAAACCGAGAACTGACGCGCGCGCGGCCTCCGCCGCCGAGCGCCGCGGTGACGCCGCGCATGCTGGGCGCCCGTGGGCCGCGGGCGTGCCCGACGCGCGCCCGCGAAGTCTGCGCCGCTAAGCCGCGCAGACTTCGCGCGTCGAGTCGACGGCCTCCGTCGGGCGCCGCCCCATGCGGCGCAACAGGCGCCCGTGCGATGCGATCGCCTCGGCGAAGCTGGCAAAGCACGTGTAGGGCACGCCGTGCTCGTCGCACACCGCGCGCACGATCGGCGCGATCGCCGGGTAGTGCACGTGGCACACCTTCGGAAACAGGTGGTGCTCGATCTGAAAGTTCAGCCCGCCCACGTACCAGTTCAACAGGCGGCTATCCGGTGCAAAGTCGGCGGTCGTCCGCACCTGGTGCATCGCCCACTCGTCGTCGATGCGCCCCGTCGTCGGGGCGGGCAGCGGGAACGCGAGTTGCTCGTGCGTGTGAGCCGCCTGGAATACGACGCCGAGGATCAGACCGACCGCAAACCAGGTCGCGACGTAAAACGCCAACACGACCCACCACGCGTGAAACAGCAGCGGAATGCCAACCGCCCAGCCGAGCAAGAACAGCTTGCTGGCGAACACCTCGGCCAGGCGCCAGCCGCGCGGCCGCGGAAAGTGGTGGCGGCCGACGCGGCCGGTCTTCACGTTGAGGAAGTCCTCGACGAGGTGCATGTGGAACACGGTGAAGCCGTACAAACCCCACATGTAGACGTGCTGGTAGCGGTGCGCCGGGCGCCACGCCTGCTCCGGCGTGAGGCGCGCAAACGGCGCCAGGTCGATGTCGTGATCGGCGCCGCCGACGTTGGTGTAGGTGTGATGAAACACGTTGTGCTTCCACCGCCACAGGTAGGAGCTGGCGCCGAGCATGTCGAGCGTGCGCTCGAGTAGGCGGTTGACAAGTGGCCGGCGCGAGTAGGCGCCGTGATTGGCGTCGTGTTGGATCGAAAACCCGATGCCGGCGATGGCGAACGCCATCGACGTCGCCGCAAGTGCGCCGTGCCACCACGTCGTCGCAACGAACACCAACAGCGCGTACGAGCCGACGAACCACGCGAGCATCAGCGCGGTCTTGACGTACATCCGCCCGTCGCCGTGGGGCGACCGGCCGGTGCGCGCGAAATGCGCGCCGACGCGGCGGTCGAGCTCGCGGCGAAAGCCGCTGTCGGCGGCGAAACGGGGGCGGGGTACATTCGAACTCACGCGTCGATCGTGCCGCACCCGTGCCCCGCGCAGCGGCACGATCGAGTCACGGTTACGTCACGACACCTCGCGACCGCCGAGGGTCACCGTCGACGCCGGCCTACAGCCGCGACCATTTCGGGTGATACCGGTACGCGGCGCCGCGGCGCGGCGATGTCCACGCCATCTTCTTGTAGCCAGGTCGCCAGTCGACGTGGACGAAGTTCTGACCGCGGTAGTAGCCGACGCCGACGTGGTCGTGCGTGCGCCACAGGAAGTCGCGAACGACCTCGATGCGCACGCCGCGTACGCGCAGGTCCACCGCGCGGCCGTGAAAGTGTTTGGAGTTCTTCACGCCGTAGGGCGGCGAGCGGTATCCGGAGACGATCTCGATCGTGTGCCCGGGGAATCGGCGCTGAATCTCCGCCAGGATGCGGAGCACCTGCGGATGAATGCGATGGCGCTTTCCCGTGCGGCGACACCGCATGAACCGGCGGATGGCGCGAGCCGTGG
>RFGE01000115.1 GCA_003696105.1 Deltaproteobacteria bacterium
AGCGCGTCGCGCGCCGGCGCGGCGACCTCGTGGCCGGGTGCGAGGTCGCACCGCCCGACGCGGCGGCGTTCGCGTGCGCGATGGCCGCATCGACCGCCGCCGCGGTCGACGCGTGCGTCCGCCCGCCAGATGCCGGGTCGCCGTCGCCGTGACCGCCGCCGCCAGACGGCTGCGCGCCCGCCGGCGGCATCGCGCGGCCGCGCGCCGTAGCGGTCCGGTGGACATGCCCGCGGCCCACCGGGTACGCTGCCGCGCGCCGCTCGGCCGCGCGGCGAGTGCTCCATGCCGGCGATCTCCATGTCGCGTGTCGTCATAGTCGTCCCGTGTTTCAACGAGGAACACCGGCTGCCCGCCGACGGCGTCCTGGAGCTCGTGGCGCGCGACGACGTCGGCGCGCTGCTCGTCGACGACGGGTCGACCGACGGCACCCGCGCGCGGCTCACCGAAATCGCCCGCCGGCGGCCGGACCGCATCGACGTGCTCGGCCTCGACCGAAACCGCGGCAAGGCCGAGGCGGTCCGCCGCGGCCTGCTGTCGGCGATCGACCGCGGCGCCGCCGTCGTCGGCTACATGGATGCGGACATGGCGACGCCGCCGGCCGAGGTGTTGCGCCTGGTCGCCCGCCTCGACGCGTCGCCGGACGTCCGCGTCGTGCTCGCGTCGCGCGTGGCGGTGCTCGGCGCGCGCATCCAGCGCAAGGCACACCGGCACTACCTCGGCCGCGTGTTCGCCACCGGCGCGTCGCTCGCGCTCGGCCTGCCGGTCTACGACACCCAGTGCGGCGCCAAGGTGTTCCGCGTCGACGACGCGCTGCGCCGCGCGCTGGCCGAGCCGTTTTCGTCGCGGTGGGCGTTCGACGTGGAGCTGCTCGGCCGCCTGTTGCCGGACTCCGGGCCGCACGGGTTCATCGAGGTGCCACTGCGCGAGTGGCGCGACCCCGGCGGCTCGAAGCTGTCGCTGCCCGCCATGCTGCGCGCCGGCGCCGACCTCGCGGTGATCGCCGCCAAGCTGCGCGCCCGCCGCAAGCCGTGACCGCGCGCGCGACACGCCGGTGGGAATGCGCGTGGGCTCCCGCGCTGTACGCCGCGGTCGTCCTGGTGCTGTATCGCGAGGTCTGGCTGGGGGTCGACGGCCGCCTGCGCTGGTTCGGCTGGGATTGCCTGGAGCAATACTGGCCCGACCTGGCGTACTTCGCGCGCAGCGTGCGCGCGGGCGATCTGCCGCTGTGGAACCCGTTCGACCGCGGCGGCTTCCCGTTTCTCGCCGACCAGGACCCGGGCGTCACGTACCCGATCAATTGGCTGCTGGCCGGCGCGGGCGCCGTCGCCGGCGTGCCGGCGTGGCTGATGCAGGCCAAGGCGCTGCTCCACCACGCGCTCGCCGGGATGCTGTTGCATCTATTCTTGCGCACGCGCGGCCTGCGACCTGCGGCCGCCGCGGCCGGCGGCGTGGCGTGGATCGTGTCGGTGCCCATGATCGTCCACAAGGCGTCGGCGGTCGAATGGCCGCTGGTGTGGACGCCGCTGGTCCTGATCGCGATCGACCGAACGCTCGCCCGGGCCGGCGAGCCGGGGCGCTGGCGGCGCGCCGTGCTGCTCGGCGGCGCCGCGTGGTTGCCGATCGCGGCGGGCAATCCGCCCGGCGCGTTCTACGCGCTGATCACCGCGACCGCGTATGGCGCGTTCCGACTGCCGGCCGCCGTGCGCGCCGCGGTGCGCGCACGCGGCGCGGCCCGCGCCGCCGGCGACCTCGCCGTCGCGCTCGGGGTCGCCGCCGCGGTGACGGCGGCCCTCGCCGCCATCACGGTCGTACCGGCCCGCGACGTCGTCGCGCTGTCCGCGCGCGCGACGCGCGGCCTCGGCTACGCGCTGTCGACCGCGCTGCCGGCCCGGGAGATGCTCGCCGGCCTCGCGTTCCCGCCGGCCGGCACGGTGGACGCCTATATGGGCGCGCTCGGCGCGGCGCTCGCGCTGTACGCGGCGATCGCGACGCCGCGGCGTGACGGCGGGGCGCCGCTGGCGCTGGTCGCGTTCGGCGCGCTGCTGCTCGCGCTCGCGGTCGGCGGCGCGACGCCGCTTTTGCCGTGGCTGGTCGAGCACGTGCCGGGGTTCGGTCTGTTCCGCGAGCCCAATCGATACAAGCTGCCCGCGGCGCTGTGCGTCGCCGCGGCCGCGGCCTACGGCGTCGACGCCGCGCTGGCGGCCGCGCCCGCCGAGCGCCGCCGCCGCGTCGTTCTGCTCGCGATCGCCGTCGCCGCCGTCGCCGGTGCTGCCGTCGCCGTCGCCGCGCTCGTGACGCCCCACCCCGGATTCGCCCGCCGCGCCCCCGCCGGTCTCGGCACCACGCTCGGCGCGCTCGCGGCCGGCGGCGTCGCACTCGCGGCGGCGACCGGGCGCCGCGGGCGCACCTCGGCCGCGCTCGCGGCGGTCGCTGCCGGCGCCCTCTACATGGACGGCGCGCGGTTCGGCCACTGGTACGTGCGGGTCACCGAGGCGCCGGTCGACGGCCCCGAGGACGTGCGCCACGTCGCCGATCTCGCCGGCGCGATCGACCCGCCGGCGTGGCGCGTCTACGACGAATTCGTGATGGAGCAACGACCGGGCAGTCGCCTGGGCGTGCGCAACTTCCGCGGCTACCCGTCGCTGGCGCCGCTGACGGACACCCGCTACCGCCGCGCCGTGCGCCGCCTCGCGCAGTCGCCAGAGCTGCTCGAGGCGTTCAACGTGCGGTGGGTACTCCACGGGCCGCACCACCGCGCCGGCATGCGCGCCCACTTTCTGCGCCAGTCGCCGGCGCGGGCCGCGCCGGCCCATTTTCGCGCGGTCGACCGGCGGCGGTTCGAGGCGCTCCACCCGGTGCCGTGGTTCGCCTGGTACGGCGGCGTGCGCCGGGTCCGCGACGCCGCGCGCGCCCTCGACGCGCTCGTCGCCGCCGAGGAAGCCGGCGGCGTGCGGCGGTTCGCCGTCGTCGAGGAGGCGGACGTGCCCGCGGCGATCGCCGCGCAGCTCGCCGCGCTGCCGGCGGCGCCGCCGCCGCTCGTTCCGGGACGGGTGGTGGAGTTTCGCGCCAACCGGGTGGTCGCGGAGATCGACGCGCCGGCCGCGGGCGTGGCCGTGCTCAACGAAAAGATGTTCCCGGGCTGGCGCGTCGAGGTCGACGGCCGGCCGGCGGCCGGGTTCCGCGCCAACTACCTGTCGCGCGCGGTGGTGGTCGGCGCGGGCCGCCACCGCGTCACGTGGACGTACCGCCCGCCGGGCTTCGCCGCGCTCGCGTCGTCGTTCTGCGCGGCGCTGATCGCAGTCGCCGCGGCGGCGGCCGCGACGTGGCGCGCGGCCCGCCGCGGCAGCGCCGCCGCGCGCCGTTGATCACGCGCGGCGGCGCCGGCGATCGGTCCACACCAGCGCCGCTCCGACGACGAGCGCCAGCGGCACCAGCGCGGCCAGCGCGACGTAGCCCGGCGCGCGGTAGGCCATCTCGATCCGATGTGCGCCTGGCTCGACGACGATCCCGCGGAACAGCCCGTTGACCGGGACGATCGGCGCGGGCTGGCCGTCGACCGTCGCGCGCCAGTGGTGCGGGTAGTACGCCTCGTGGATCACCACCACGCCGCGATCGGGCGCGTCGACCTCGGCGACCACGCGGTTGCGCTCGAGCGTCACCAACCGGCCGGCGACCGCGGGACGCGCGGAGCGCGCTTCGCTCGCCCGCGCGAGCAGCGCCGCACCGGCCGCGCCGCGGGCGACGACCGCGCGCGTCCCCGGCGGGGATGCCAGCAGCGCGTCGACCGCAGCCGCCTCGTCGTCGACGACCTGGACGTCGCCGGTCCAGTACACCGCCGGCGCCCAGTCGCTCAGCTCGTACAGCCCGGGCTGCAGTTCGCGCAGCGCGGCGCGGTCGGCGGCCGACTTGCGCAGCCGCTTGCGTCCCGCCTCCGACAGGTAGCGCACGTTGGCGTGGCCGAGCAGCCGCGGCTCGCGTTGGAGCCGATCGCGGAGGCGCGCGTAGCGGCGCAGTGCGAGCGGGTCGTCCTCGTAGCCGCCGAAGTCGCGCACGCGCCGGCGGATGCCGGGCCGGAACTTGAACCACTCGCGGTCGTAGATGCGGGCGGACAGCGGCACGCCGTCGAGCGTCGACAGCACCGCGTCGCGGGCCGGCCGCGGCACGGGGTGCATCGCCTTGTCGAGCTGGCCGGCGTGCGCGAACCACAGGTCGGCGACCAACGCGACGACCGCGAGCGTCGCATACAGGCCGCGGCGGCTCGGGTCGCCGAGCATGCGGTGGGTGATCCACGTGAACGTGACGACGGCGGCGCACGCGAGCGCGAACGCGTCGCGCAGCGGCTGCGCCTTCAGGTCGGGCTGCCACTTGACCACCGCACCGACCCCGAAAATCGCCAGGCCGAGCCCACCGGCGGCGAGCACCGCCGCGCGCAGCCGTCGCCGGCGGCGGTCGTCGTCGCAGCGCAACAGCGCCGCGAGCCCCTCGGCGCCGAGCAGCGCCACCGCCAGCTGCGTCACGTACAGGTAGCGGTGCGCCCGGCGAAACAAACCGAACGCCGGCACCGCCGACGCGCCGGCCGCGAGGAACGGGCCGTTGCTGCCGAATGCCAACAGTACGCCTGCGACCGCGACGCCGGCGAGGACGAGCGCGCGACCGGACGGGAATGCGGCCAGCGCGATCCCGGCCCACAAGATCGTGGCGTAACCGAGATACGTGTTGCCGCCGAGCATGCGCGGGATCAGAAACGCCGCGAGGTCGTCGACCCCGAAGGTCGAAAACGTCACGAAGTCGAGATCGCGCGCGGCGCGCACGCTGTGGCCGAGCAGCTCCGCGGTGGCCGATGCCTGCGCCGCGACCAGCATCGCGAACAGCCCGGCCGCCACCGCCGCGGTCGCCCCGACCCGGCGCCAGTATGCCCGCGGCGCGTCGGCCGCGCGGGCCGCGCGCACGACCGCCCACACGCCATACGGCGCCGCGACCAGGCACGCGTACCAAAACGCCGCGGGACCGCCGGCCAGCGCCGCCATTCCAGTTGCAAATGCAACCAAAACGGCGGTCGCGCGGGTCGGCCGCCGCGCCCACTCGTCCACCGCGATCAGCATCCACGGCGCCCAGGCGATGTTCCAGTTGAGCGCCGAAAACGCGTTGTGCAGGTGCGGGTACCCGAGGACGAACGCGAAGCCAGCGGCGTAGCACGCCGGCCGCGGCGCACCGTGCCGGCGCAGGAACGCGTACGCGCCGATGCACGCGATCCAGAAGTGGGCGACGACCTTGATCGCGATCAGCCACCACGGCGTCGCGCCGGCGACCAGTGCCGCGGCGACGAGCGGCCAGTTGAGCGGGTACAGCCAGCCAGTCTGCGGATCGGAATGAAACGGGTAGCCGGCGCGATCGAACGGGTTCCACAGCGGCAACTCGCCGTCGCGCAGCGCGTCGACCTGAAACTGCAGGTCGCCCCAGTACTCCCACTGGGCGTCCCAGCCGAACGCCCGCCGCGCCCCGTCGATCGGCGTCCACAGCCGCCAAAACAGCAACAGCAAGAACACGAGATAGACGGCTGCCGGCACCACGTACGGAGCCGCCCGCTGCCAGACCGTGCGCAGCCGCGCCATGCGCCGCCACCATACCGCGACCCGTCCGCACGTCGCGAATGTCGGGCGCGCCGGGGCTCGGCGCGCGGGCGCGGCGGCCCGCGGCGCGGGCGCGGCCGTGGCGGCTTGACCCCCGCGCTGCCGTATGCGACAGCACGTACTCCGTGCCCGCCGGACTCGCCACCCGCGCCGCGCTGTGCGCGATCGTCACGACGATCGCTGCGTCGGCCGCCGAGGCGATCGCCGCCTGGCCGTCCGCGGGCGCGACCGCGCCGTTTGCCGCGCTGCTCGCCGCGCTCGCCGTCGCCCTGTCGGCGGTGTGGACGCTGCCGGCGACCGCGGCGATCGCCGCAGGGCTCGCCGCGTGCCGGCGGCTCGTACCGGCCGGCGCCGAGCTGCGCTGGCTGCCGCTCGTGCCCCCGGCGGCGCTCGCGTGCATCACCGCTGGCGGCGCGATCCACCAGTTCGCGGTGCGCGCGTTCGTCCGCCAGGAGCTGGCCGCCGCGGTGGAGCCGGCCGCGCAGCTCGCGGCGTTCGTCGCCATCGCCGTCGCGACCGCCGCCGCTTACCGCGCGCTGCGCGGCCCGCTCGGCCGGCTGTCGCGGCGCGCGCGCGTCGCCGCGACCGCCGGCGGCGCGGCCGCCGCCGCGGCGATCCACCTCGCGCGCTACTCGGCGCTGCTCGCCGACGCCAAGCTACCGGCCGCCGTCACGGCCGCCGCCGTCGTCGCGCTCGGGATCGGCGTCGCGGCGCTGCCCGACGCGTGGCTGCGCTGGCGGCCCGGCCGCCTCGCCGTCGCGGTGTTCGCCGCGGTGTGGCTGACCGCGGCGGTCGCGGCGGTCGCGGGCGGCCGGCTGCTGCCGCACGTCTACCCGATCGCCGCGGCGGCGGTGCAGTCGCGCGGTCTGGTCGCCGCGCCGCTGGCGCGCGCGGCCGCGCGGCTCGGCGACGCCGACGGCGACGGCTTCAGCCGCTGGTTCGGCGGCCTCGACTGCGACGACGGCGACCCGAACATCCATCCGCTCGCCAAGGACATTCCCGACGACGGCGTCGACGAGGACTGCTTCGACGGCGATCTGTCGGCGAGCGCCGTCGCGGCCGACCGCCGCGCGCGCCTCGCTGCCCGCGCGCGACCGCCGCGCCGCCGCGCGCGCGGCGTCGTGCTCATCACCGTCGACGCGCTGCGGGCCGACGCGGTCGGCTTCGGCGGCGCCGAGGCGCCGACCACCCCGCACCTCGACCGGCTCGCCGGCCGCGCCGCCGTGTTCGACCGCGCCTACTCCACCGCGCCGATGACGCGCAAGGCGTTCCCGGCGCTGCTCGCGAGCCGCTATCCGTCCAACGTCCACTGGCTCGCCCCCGCCGGCCGCCAGCTGTATCCCGTGTCTCACGACGACAACCTGTTTCTGGCCGAGGTCGCCCGCGACGCCGGCGTGCGCACCGCGCACGTCGTCGCGTTCAACTACGCCAAGGACTCGCGCTTCGATCAGGGGTTCGTGATCCGCAAGATCCATCCGGCGTCGCGCGCAAAGAACGAAACGAACGCCGATCGGATCGTCGCCGACGCGATCGCTCTGCTGCGCGGGTGGGCCGAGGATCCGTCCCACCCGCCGTTCTTGTTGTGGCTCCACTTTTACGAGGCTCATTACCCGTACGTGCGCCACCCTCAATTCGACTTCGGCACGTCCCCGCGCGCTCGCTATCTGAGCGAAGTCGCGTGGATCGACAGCCAGATTGGCAAGCTGCTCGCCGCCCTCGACGACCTCGGCCTCGCCGGCGACACCGCCGTCGTGTTCACCGGCGATCACGGCGAGGAATTCGGCGAACACGGCGGCGAAACCCACGGAGACCTGTACATCGAGGATCTGCACGTGCCGCTGTTGATCGCGGCTCCCGGTGCCAAAGCGCAGCGGTTCGGCTCGCCGGTGAGCGCGGTCGACGTCGCACCGACGATCGCCGAACTGCTCGGCGTGCCGATTCCGGACGCATTCGACGGCGACAGCCTGCTGCCGTGGATCGAAGGCGCGCCGCCGCCGGCGGATCGCAGCGTGTTCGCCGAACTCCTCCCCGACCGCAAGGTTCCGCGCCGCGTCGTGTCGCTGATCACCCGGCGATGGCACCTCATCGTCGATTTCGCGATCGGCGCGCGCGAGCTGTTCGACCTCGACCGCGATCCGACCGAGCAACACAACCGCTACGCCGACGATCCGGCGGCCGCGGCGAAAATGGAGCGCGCGCTGCGGAGGTTTCTCGCGCTGCGCGTCGGACCGCTACGCGTCACGCCGCGCACGCCGTCACGACAGAAGTAGCCACACGAGCGCGGCCGACGCCGCGGCGACGAGCAGTCCGAGCACCATCATCGCGACGATCGATCCGGCGCGCCGCGGCCCGGCCGCCGGAACCGCGCAATCGTCGCCGTCGCCGTCGCCGCCGCCGTTGCCATCGCCATCGCCGCCGTTGCCTTCGCCGCTGCCGTCGGGCGCCGTCACGGCCGCGGCGTCGCCCTCACGTCCGGTGGCCGCCGCGGCGCCGTCCGCCCCGGCCGACTCGCCCTCGGCCGCGCCATCCGGCGGCGCCGCGCCCGCCTCCCCTTCCGGCGGCTCGGTCGGCGGCGGCTCGTCGGCCGCCAACTGCTGCAGGCGCTGCAGATAGCGAGCCGCCGGGTCGACGAAGAGCAGTTCGCACGCGCCGGCACGCACGCGCTGGCCGTCGACGAGCGGCACGGGTTGGTGTGGCGGCAACCGCTGGCCGTCGAGCCACGTGCCGTTTTTCGAGTCGAGATCCGCGATCGTCACCCCGTTCCACGTGCGCCGCACTTCAAAGTGCCGGCGCGACAGGTCCGGGTCCACGACGATCCAGTCGCTGCCGCGGCCGCGCCCGAACACGACGCGCGCGTCCGGCGCGGGCACCCGCAGGACGCGTCCCGCGACCGGCCCCGCCTCGCCGGCGAACTCCGGCCCGACGCTTGCGTCGGCCAGCGCACCGGCGGCGCCCGTGGCGAGCAGCTCTTCGACGAGCTGGTGGGCGATGTCGGCGGTCAGCCGCGGGGTCGCGAGTTGCGCCCCGGCCGGCGCCGCCGCCACATAGCGGATCTCGAACACGGTCGCCACGACCAACACGTCGCCGTCGCGCAGCGGCTGCGGCTCGTTCGGCACCAGCGGCGCGCCCCCAAGCGTCGTGCCGTTCGACGAACCGAGATCGATCGCGACCACCTCGTCGCCGCGCCGCTCGAGCCGGAGGTGCCGCTTGGACACGCTCGGATGCGGCAGGCGCACGTCGGCCGCCTCGTCGCGTCCGACGTCGACCTGATCGCGGTTGAAGTCGAACGTCAGCTCGCGCGAACGCGTGGCACACGGCGTGACGACGAGTCGGTATGCAGCGGCCATGGCGATCAGTCGAATGGAGACACGCCGTCGCGCCGGCGACGGTCGTCGAGGAATCCACGCAATGTCCACACGTCGTCGCCGCGCTGCCGCGCGACGTCCCGGCGCTCGTCCGGGTCCGCGACGATATCGTACAACTCGACCCGGCCGTCGGCGTTCTCGATCAGCTTGAGCCGTCCGGCGACGACAGCCCGGAGGTCGGCGGCGACGGAGCGGTCGCGCACCTGGTCGGCGAACACCGGGCGATCGGGCGCGGGCGACGCGGCATCGGTGAGTACCGGCGCGAGCGAGACGCCGTCGACCTGCGGGAAGCCCGGCGGCTCGTAACCAGCCAGGTCGATCAACGTCGGCGCCAGGTCGATCAACCCGACGGGAGTGGCGATCCGCCGCGCCGCGATCCCCGGTCCGGCGACGATCCACGGCACGCGGATCTGCGCGTTGTACAGGCTGGTCGAATGGAACCGGTGCGCCCTCCCCGGGCCGTGGTCGCCGAGCCCCTCGCCGTGGTCGCTGGTGACCACGACGATCGCGCGCTGTCGCCACGGCGGCACCGCCAGCGCGTCCAACAGGGGCGCCAACCCGCGGTCGGCGCGCGCCAACATCCGGTCGTAGCGATCCTTGATGTCGTCGCCCGGCTTGCGCGGCGCCCGCTTCTCCCACCCGTGCGGCTCGATCGCGTGCACCCACACGAACGCCGGCCGGGTCTCGCCGCGCCGAGCGCGGTCGTGCAGCCATTCGCGCGCCGCGCGCGCCAGGTTGCCGGCGTCGTAGTCGATGACCTGGTGGTCGATCCCGCGCTGCAGGCCGAGATGATGTTCCGGCCCGAACTGCGAGCGGCAGCAGAAGAACCCCGCGGTGTCGTAGCCGGCCGCGCGGAGCCGCTCGGCGAGCAGGACGTGGCGCGGGTCGAGCCGCAGCGCCCAACCGGCGACCCGGCCGCGCACGCGCCGCGGCGCGACGCCCGTCGCCATCGCCGTGAGCGATCGGCGCGTGTTGTTGCTCGGCGAAAACGCCCACTCGAACACGGCGCCGCGCTTCGCGAGGCGCGCGAGCGCCGGCATGTCGGCCGGCCCGCCGTAGGGCGGCGTGCGATCGGCGCGGACCGTGTCGATCGTGATCAGCACGATGTCGGGATGGCCGGCGGCGCCGGCGCGCGGCTGCGGCGCGACTCCGGCGCGCATCGCGACCGTCGGCGACGCCCGCGCGCGGGGCGCCGGCGCGATGACGGCCGGCGGCAGCGATGCACGGATCGCGTCGAGGTCGAACGTGCGTTCGATGGCAAACCCCGCCACCGGCGCGTCCGCCCACACGTTGAGCATGCGGAACGGCCGCGCGTAGCGCGCGAACGACGCGGTGCCCGCCACCCCGGCGAGGGCCGCGCAGCTGACGCCTACGGCGAGCACCGCCCGGCCGCGCGAGGCCGCCCACCATCCGGCGACGAAGCCACCGGCGAAACCGAGCGCATAGGGCCCGACGCCGAGTTCGAGCGGACCGATGCGCGGCCGCACGACCGCCCGCCATGCGACCGCGGCCACGACGGCGCACGCGATCGCCACCGCCGCAGCCGCGCGCCGCGGCGTGAGTGCGACGCGCCGGTCGACGCGGCGCAGTACCGCGGCCAGTGCGTCGACCACCGGGCGCGCCACGGCGACAGCGCCAGCGGCAGCGACCGCCGCCGCAGCAGCCGCCACCGACGCAATCACGTCGGGCGCGTCCGACGTCGCCGCGGCCGCGCGCGCGGCCGCGAACACGGCCGCGGCCACCGCGGCGACGGCGCCGGCGGCGCCCGCGAGCCAGGCGGCCAGCCGCGGCGCGCCGCCCGCCGGCGGCTCGCGCAGCGCCGCGGCCAGCTGCTGCGGTCGCCACGCCCGCCACAGACCGCGGCCGGCGACCGCGGCGACGAACGCCAGCGGCGCCGCATACCACGCCGAAAAACCGGCCGCGGCCGCGATGTCGAAGGCGCCATGCACCCGCGCGATGCCCTCGGCGAGCCCGCCGGCCACGGCGCCGGCGGCTGCGGCCGCCGCCGGCGCGGCGCAAAACCGCGCGGCGCGCCGCAACCGGTCGCGCGGCGCGGCGGTCGGGCTGGCCGGCGCGCCGTCGGCCCGTGTCGCGTCCGGCTCGCGCGTCACCCCGTGCGCCCCCGTGCCGCGCCCGACGCGCGAAACCTCGGCCGGCGCGCGCGGCGCGCAGCGGCCGCGCCGACTGGGTGGTGCCGTGGAAGCGTCATCGTCTCGCGCCGCGTGGCGGCTTCGAGCGGTGATAGCAGCGCCGGACCCCGCCGCGCAACCGCGCGACCGCGCTGGACCGCGCGCCACCTCCGGCGCGCCGACGCGGCCGCAGCCGCGCCCCGTCAGCGCAGGCGGCGTGCGCGATCGCGGGCGGCGGCGACCTGGGCCGCCAGCCCCGGCCGGTCGCCCGCGGCCGCGACGAACGCCTCGTAGTCGGCGCGGGCGCCGGCGGCGTCGCCGAGTCGCTCGCGCGCCTGGGCGCGGAGCAGATGCGCCTCGGCATAGGCCGCGCCCCACGCCGCGCGCAAGTCGATCGCGTGGCCGAGCTCGCGCACCGCGCCGCGGTCGTCGCCCGAGTCGGCGAGGGCCGCACCGTAGGCGAACCGCGCTGCGGCGTCGTTCGGCGCGAGCCGGACCGCGCGCTCGAGATCGCGCAGCGCGTCGGCGCGCCGGCCCACCAATAGATACGTCACGCCGCGTCCGACGAGCGCGTCCGCAAACTCCCCGCGCGCCGCGATCGCCGCGCCGTAGTCGGCCAGCGCCGCGGCGTAGTCGCCTCCCGCGCGAGCGAGGTCCGCGCGCGCGCGCAGCGCGGTGGCGTGCGCCGGGTCGAGCGCGAGCGCCGTGCGAATCGCGCGGTCGGCGGCGGCGCGATGACCGAGCGCCAGTTCGACCAGCGCGAGCTCCGCCCATCCGTCCGCGTACTGATCGTCGGCCGACGTGAGCTTCATCAACTGCGCCCGCGCGCCGGCGTAGTCGCCGCGCAGCAGCAGGGCGCGCGCCAGGTTGTGACGCGCCTCGCGGTAGCCCGGGTCGATCGCCAGCGCGGCGCGAAAGTGCTCCTCGGCCCCGATCGGATCGCCCTGCTCCAGCGCGATCGCCCCGAGGTTGGAATGGGCCTCGGCGAAGTCGTCGTTCAACTCGATGGCGCGCCCGAAGTAGAACGCCGCGGTGCGCAGGTCGCCGCGCTGTCGCGCCACGAGCCCCAGCCCGTTGTAGGCCGTTGGCAGCGGCGCGTATTCGAGCGCGAGGGTCAGCTCCGCCTCGGCGCGGTCGAGGTCGCCGCCCTGCAGGGCGGCCATTGCGCGCGTTACGTGGACCTCGGCCTGCTCCGGCGGCGCGGACCGGCGAGCGTGACGGGCACAGCCCGAGGTGGCGGCGGTGACGAGGGCGACGGCGATGGCGGTGCAAGTGCGCATGCCCCGTGTATCGGCGGCGGCCGGCGCCGGTTGCGCGGAGAAGCCGCGGGTGCCGCGAAAGGCTCGCAAACCGATGCGATCTTGCATCGTTACGCAACCGGCGGACGGCCGCGGCGCGCGGGATCGCGCGTCGCCCCAGCCGCGGCCGGCGGGGTGCGCGGCCGCCCGCGACCCGCCTGGCGGCCGGTCGCCTGCGTCGATCGCGCGCGGATCCGCGGGGCGAACGTCGAAGTCGAGTCGCTCGCGGACCAGGGGCTGTCCCTACTCGGGCTCGATCGGATGCGCGCCTGCGGCGTCGAGGCGAAACGCCACCGTGCCGTCCCGATCCGTGCGCCACACGCGCGCCCCGGACGCCGCCCAGCGGTCGACGACCTCGCGCGCGGGAAACCCGAAACGGTTCGCGCGACCGCACGAGATGACCGCGTGCCGGGCGCCGACCGCGTCGACGAACGCCGGCGTCGACGACGTGCGGCTGCCGTGATGCGGGACCTTGACGACGTCGGCGCGCACGTCGCCGCGCGCGGCGACGAGCTGCTCGCCCTCGTCCTCGATGTCGCCCGCGAACAGCACGCGCGCGCCGCCGTACGACAGCCGCACGACCAGCGAATTGTCGTTGTCGCCGCACACCGGGTCGGCGCGCGCCACCGGCTGCTCGTAGCGCGGCGCCAGCACCTCGAGCGACGCGCCCGCGCGTTGCCGGGCGACGCCGAGCGGCGGGTGGACGACGCGCAACCCGCGCAGCGCGTCGCGGTAGTCGGCGTCGCGCGCGGTCCACACCTCACCGATGTCGACGCGGCCGCGCAGCGCCGCGAGGCCGGCGACGTGATCCGGGTGCGGATGCGACAGAACGACGACGTCGATGCGATCGATGTGGCGGCGCGCGAGCAGCGGCATCACGGCCCGCTCGCCGGGCAACGCCTGGTCGGCGGGCGCGTCAGCGAACGGCAGGCCCCCGGCGTCGATGAGCCACGCCCCGCCGTCGGGCAGTTCGACGAGCGCGGCGTCGCCCTGGCCGACGTCGATGAACGTGACGACCACGTCGTCGGGGGCGCGCGGCCACGCGTAGGACGCGGCGCACGCGGCCGCCGCGACGGCGGCGGCGGCCCGGGCCCGGCGCCCGCCGGCGAGCGCGAACGCGACCGCGGCACCCGCGGCCACCAGTTCGAACGGCGTGAGCGGAAACAGGCGCACCGGGGGCACCGTCCGGGCCACCCACTCCGCGATCGCGTCGACGCCGGCGGCCGCCGCGATCGCGGCATCGACGACGGGGCCACCGAGCCATGGACACGCGCCGCCGAGCGCGACGCCGGCGAGACCGAGCGGCAACACGACGAGTTCGACCGCCGGCACGGCGACGAGGTTGGCGACGAGGCCGCCGACCGGCAGTTCGCCAAAAAGATGCACGAGCAACGGTGCGAGCGCGATCCACAACCACGCGGTGACGCGCACCAGGCCGGCCGCGCCGCGTCCCGCGCGCGGGCCGACCGCCGCAATCGTCGCGGCCGCGGCGAACGACAGCTGAAACGACGGCTCGAACAGCGCCGCGGGGGACGCCACCAACAGGCCGATGGCCGCGACCGCGAGCGCATCGGCGAGCCGCGCGCGACGGCGCACGACGTGCGCCGCGAGCACGCACAACACGACCGCGAGCGCGCGCAGCGTCGGCGTGCGCGCGCCGGTCATCCACGTGTAGGCGACCGCCGCCGGCGCGGCGACCGCCGCGGCGACGCGGGTCGGGTCGGCGCGCGCGGCCAGGGCCGGCACGGCGGCCCACAACCGACGCAGGCCGGCGAACACCAGCAGCGCGGTCGCCGCCAGGTGCAGGCCGCTCACCGCCAAGAGGTGCGCGATGCCGGCGGCGCGAAACCGATCCGCGATGCCGTCGTCGATCGCGCCGCGGTCGCCGGCGATCATCGCGCGCAGGACGGCGCGGCCGTCGGGGTCGCCGCCGCGCCCGTCGATGAACGCGGCGACGGCCCGCTGCGCCCTCGCCGCGGCCCGGTAGGGCGTCCACCGCGCGCCGATGACGCGCACGTCGTCGGCGCGGGCGGCCAGCGCGTAGTCGACGCCGCGCCGGCGCGCCGCCGCCGCCGCATCGCGCGCGCCCGGGACCCGGTACCCGCGCGGCGTGCGCAGGCGGCCGGCCGCGACGACGCGATCCCCCGGCAACACGGGCGCGCCGCCGTCGACGGTGACCTCCACCACGCCGGTGGCGGGCGGCGCGAGCGTCAGACGAAACCGCTGGCGGTCCCCGAAGCGGTCGACGGCACCGTCGACCGTACCGGCGATCGCGTCTCTGGCCCGGTCGTCGGCCGCGGCCGCGCCGGTCGTCGGCCGCGGCCGCCGCGCGTCGTGCCACGCGGCCGTCGCGGCACCGGCGGCGGCGGTCGCGGCCAGGCCCGCCGCCACCCGCCACCGGCGGCCGGGCCACCCGAGCGCGGCAGCCATCGCGGCGACCGCGAGCGCCGTCCACGCGCCCGCGGCCGTCGACAGCGGACCGGTCTGCGTCGCGACGGCGATCCCGACCGCGAACGCGATGGCCGCGGCGGGCAAGCGAGCGGCGGCGTGCATGTATGCGGGTATCGGAAACGCGAGCGGGCGGTTGCGCGCGAATCGCGACGGACGGTCGCACGGGGTCGCCACACATTGGCCGGCCGGAACCTTGGACGCCCCGTCGCGAGCGGCTAAAATGGCGCGAATCCTTTCACTTGCACCGTTCGCCGACAGCCTCGATCCCGAACGCCTACACCGGGCGGGTCGCACGCGTCGCACCGTCGTCTGCCGGTGTGGACGCCTCGCGGACCGCCGGTCGCATCGACCGGGCGCGGCCGCGGCGAACGCGGGGGACCGGCCGAGGAATGATGCTGCACGCTCGCAACCGAGGAGCAGGCCAACTGTCCGCCATCGCGGTGGTCGCGGCGACACTGGCGGGCGCAACGCCGCGCGCCGACGCGGGTAGCGTATCGGGCAGGGTGACGCCTCCCGACCCGTCCGTTCGCGGCGAACCTCCCGTGCGCAACCGCGGCTTTTTGGACCGCATCAAGAATCCGGTGCTGCCGCCGCGCAAGTACGACCCGACGCCGTGGACGATCGTGGTGCTCGAGCCCGTCGGTGAACTGTCGCCGGACGAAGCGGCGCCGCCCAAGGTGCCCGTACGCTGGAAGCTCATCGGCGAAGCGTTCGAAACGCCCGTGGTCTCGACCACCGTCGGAGGCGAACTCGAGATCAAGAACGCGGGAGTCGAAGCGCGCCGCCTCGTCGCGCGCGATTTGCTGCCCGGCGACCCGATCGCGCCCAACGGCACCCGCACGATCAAACTCACGAAGCCCTACGACCTGCTGCACGTTCACGACCCGGACGCGCCGCACCTCCGCGGTACCGTCGTGGCATTCCCGCTCCGCTATCACGCGGCGGTCGGCGCTGACGGCGCCTTCGAGATTCCCGACGTCCCGGCGGGCACGTGGACCGTGCGCGTCTGGTACGAGGACGGCTGGCTCAAGATGAAGCCGCAGCGCATCTCGGTGAGCCGCCGCGGAGCCACCGTGAACATCCGACTCCCCGACGTGCTCGAGGTCGACCGGCCCGGCGCATCGAAGTGAGGTCACCGCGTGTTCTGGTCGAAAATCTGGTTCTTCCTGGTCGCTGTCGCCGCCGCGGTGGCGCTTACGATTGCGCTGTCGCTGCCGCGCCCCGCCGAGCGCGAAACGCGGCGCGCCGAGACGATCCGGCTCAAACGCGCATGCGGCATCACCAACATCTTGCTGCAGCAGAATGCGCGGGACCGCATCGACCTCGCGTCGGCGTTCGCGCGGGCCGACGCGCCGCCCGGCCGACCGCGCCTCAAGCTCGACGAGATCTTGTACAACGCGACCAAGGCCGACCGCATTACCTCGGAGATCCACAACACCGCCAAGCTCGCGCTCGGCGAGTTGGTCGACAGCGTCAAGGGGAGCAAGCCGGACTTCGTCATCGCCGTCGACGCCACCGGGCGCGCGATCGCGCGCGTGGGACTGAACGAGGACCGCTGGGGCGATTCGGTGCGCGGGTTCTTCGCGATCGACGACGCGCTCGATGGCTACCTGCGAGACGACGTGTGGTTCGTCAATCACGACCTGTACCGCATTGCGGTATCGCCGGTCATCGAGACGCGCGTGGGCCAGTATGCCGGCGCGATCGTCATCGGCCACGCGTTCAACAAGGAGTTGGCCGAGCGCCTCGCGGACAACGTCGGCGCCCACGTCGCGTTCTACGCAAAGGGCGGCGCCGTCGCGGCGTCGACCCCGGCACAGGTCCATCAAGATGTCGCGAAGACCGCCGCCCGGCTGCTGGCCGACCGGCCCACGGCCGACGATGGTACGGACGCGCAAAAGGACTGCGCCGACCTCGCCCCGTTCGAGGTGGCGTCGGGGTCGGAGAAGTTCGACGTCGCGGTTGCCCGGCTGCCGGGCGAGGCCCGCGCGGCCGATGCGTTCTACGCCGTGTTCATCGACAAGCCGGATGCGGTCGGGTTCATGGGTACCCTGCGCAAGATCACCCGCAACGACCTGTCGTTCGATCACTTCCCGTGGATCAAGCTGGGGCTGTTGTTCGTCGTCGCGGTCGGCATCGGCATGGCGCTGATGGTGATCGAGGCGGACCGACCGATGCGCCGGCTCGCCAAAGACGCGCTCGCGCTCGCGCAGGGCGAGACATCGCGCCTCGACGAGATGCGCCACAAGGGCAAGTTCGGCTCGGTGGCGAGGTCGATCAACATCGCGCTCGACAAGCTCGAACGCGACGCCAAGAGCGCCAAGCGCGATCTCGACAGCCTGCTGGGCCCCGCGCCGAAGCAGGGGGCGCACCCCGTGCCGGCCGCGGGGCCGACCGGCCCGAGCCCGGCGCCGCTGTCGCCGCCGCCGCCGTCGGAGTTCCGCTTCAGCGGCGGCACCTCGGCGCCGATCCGGCCCCCGACCGAGGACGACAAGTCGGGACCGGCCGCGGCGCCGTTCGACCTCGACCTACCACCGCCGCCGCCAGCCGTCGCGGAGACGCCGCCGCCGTCGGGACCGACCGCGCCGCCGGTGCCGGCCGCTCGGCTGCAGGTCCACGCGGCCGCCCAACAGCAGGTACCGCCGCCGCCGATCGAGTTGCCGAAGACGCCGACCCCCGAGCCGCGCGTCGCGACGCCGCGCGCCGCGACGCCGCGCCCGAACACGCCGCGCCCGAACACGCCACCGCCGCTGCCGGCGACGGCGCGCACGCCCGCGCCGGTCCCCGACGCGATCGACGACGACATTCTCGGCATCGGCAGTCCGCCGCCGCCGGCACCGCCGGCGCCGCCCGCCGCGTCGCCGCCGCGTGGACCGTCCGACTTCGATGCACCGACCGTCGTCGCGGATCCGCAGCGTCACCTGCTCGAGCGCAGCGCGAGCGAAGGCGGCGACGACGGCGCGTTCCGCAAGGTGTTCGACGAGTTCCGCGCTCTGAAGGAGCAGTGCGGCGAGAGCGTCGCGTCGCTCACCTACGAAAAGTTTGCCGCGAAGCTGCGCAAGAACCGCGACGCGCTCATCGCCAAACACGGCTGCAAGTCAGTTCGCTTCCAGGTCTACATCAAGGACGGCAAGGCCGCGCTGAAGGCCACGCCGGTCAAGAGCTAACCGGATACGGTACCCGCGGCGAACCACGCGCCGGCCGGCGGCGTGCGACCTCGCGCGGAGCGCCCGCCGCTCACGGCGCGGCCGGGCCGTTCCCGTCGTCGGCCGGCGGGAGCACGACCGTGAACCGCGCACCGCCGAGCGGCGAGCGCCCGACAGAGATCGAGCCGCCGTGTTCGGTGACGATGCGGTGAGCGATCGCGAGGCCGAGCCCGGTGCCTCCGGTCCGCTGCTTGGTCGTGAAATACGGAGTGAACAACCGGGCGCGGAGGTCGTCGGGCACGCCCGGGCCGTCGTCGTCGACCGCGAGCAGGACACCGCCGGCCGAATCCGGCGCAGTGGACACGCGGACCGAACCGTCGCGGCCGCCGCCACACGCGGCATCGCGCGCGTTTTCGACGAGGTTGAGCACGACCTGGGCGAGCTGGTCGCGATCGGCGCACACCGGCGGCAGGTCGGGGGCGAGATCCGCGTCCACCGGGGCGGCGCCGCGGTACAGCGCGAGCGCCGCGCGCACGATGTCGTTGACGTCGACGCGCGCGAACTGCGGCTTGGGCAGCCGCGCGAACTGCGAGAACTCCGACACGATGCGCTCGAGCCGCTTGACCTCGTCGAGCACCGTACGGGTCGACTCGTCGAACAGGTCGTCGAACGCCGGGTGCTGCCGCGCGCGCGCCTTGCGCAACGTTTCGACCGACATCTGGATCGGAGTGAGCGGGTTTTTGATCTCGTGCGCCAGGCGGCGCGCGATCTCCTGCCACGCGGCGATGCGCTGCGCGACGGATAGCCGCTCGTTGGCCTCCTCGAGGGCGCGCATCATGTCGTTGACCGCCTCGGCCACCGCGCCGATCTCGTCCGCACGCGCCGCCGGCACCCGGTGGCGCAAATCGCCCCGCGCGGCCGCTTGCACGCCGCGCACGAGATCGTCGAGCCCGCGGGTGATGCCGCGCGCGACGGCGAAGCCGAGCAGGACCGCGACGGCGAGCGCACCGGCGCCAATGGCGACGGCGGCGAGCGTGACGCGCCGCTGGACGCGGCGCAGCTCCGCGTCCGACACCGCGATGTCGAGCCACGCGACCGGTTCCCCGTCGGCGCCGGGCAGCGGGATCGACAGGCGGCCGCCGCCGGTGGGCGCGCGGTCGTCCGCGATGTGCACGGCCACCGTCGCACCGACTCCGTCGCTGGCGAGCGTGCGCCCGCTGCGGGCCGCGCCCGGAGCGCCCTCGCCGGTTCGGGCCGCCATGCGCGCGGCGACGCGTCCCTCGCTGCGCACCGCGTCGGCCAGCGTGTCGCCGACAGCGCGGCCGCCCACGACCGTGACCGCACGACCGCCTTCGGTCACCGTGCGCGCGGCGACGACCACGAGTTCGGTGCGCAGCGTACCACCGCCCCTGGCGAGGGGTTCACGGGCGAAGAACGCCGCGCCGTGCGTGGTGGCGGCCAACCGCCGCCACGTGTCGTCGCGCTCGCCCTCGACACCGCTGTGCGGCGCGGCGAGGATGCGGCCGCGGTCGTCGATGACGAACAAGAGATCGAGGCCGAGGCCGCGCATGACCCCGCCGGCGCGCGCCTGCAATGCGGCGAGCACCTCCGGGCGGACGTCGCCGTACGTGTGCAAGTCGAACAACGCGCCGCGCACGTCGCGGTCGCCGTCGGCCAGTGAAGCGACCGCGCGCGCGACCGCGGTCGTGAGCCCGTCGATCGCGCGTCGCGCGTCGCGCTCGGCCGCCCGACGCGTCCGCTCGAAGTCGCGGTGGAACGCGGTCGCCACGACCTCGCGCGTCACCACGGCGGCCGCCGCGATCGCGACGAGCGAGGCGAGCGAAAACCACAGCGTGAACCGGCCGCGCAACCCCATCGGCGCCTCGCCGCTACGGGCCCTCCGCGACGAAGGCGTCGGCGACCGTCAGCCGGCCGAGCGCGTCGAACCGCAGGCCGCCGAGCGCAGCGCGCACGTGCGCCCGGCGCACGCGATGAAACAGCGGGACAATCGGCAGCTGGCGGTCGAACTCGGCGAGCATCTCGGTCACCG
Source organism: Deltaproteobacteria bacterium (assembly GCA_003696105.1). Classification (NCBI taxonomy): domain Bacteria; kingdom Pseudomonadati; phylum Myxococcota; class Myxococcia; species Deltaproteobacteria bacterium. Next base: position 20,070 of record RFGE01000115.1, read on the forward strand.
GCACGGACCGGCGCGCGAGAGCGCGCGCGGCCCAGCCGTTGCCACCGATCGCGAACGCCGCCGCGACCTCGAGCGCCGCGTCGGGCGCGGGCAACGCGAGGTGGCCGACGTACAGGTCGACCGCGCCGCGCGCCGCGGCGGCGTGCAGCGCGGCCGGCGCCAGCACGACTACGCGCGCCGGCAGGCCGACGCGAAACAGCGCGGCCCGCACCTTGGCCGCGACACCGCGGTCGCCGGGCCGCGACGCATCGACGCCGATCGCGAGCACCGGCGGGTCGCCGCGCAGCGCGGGCAGCTCGCGGCGCGCGCGCTCGAGCTGGCGGCGCGCGTCGGACACGCGCGCGGAACGCTCGGCGCGCCCGACCGGCGGTCCACCGAAACCTGGCGCGGCCGGAGCGACGGCGGCCCGGCCGCGGCCGACGACGTCGGGCAGCTCGAAGGCGGCCCGCTCGATCGCGAACGACAGCGCCCGCCGCACGTGCACGTTGCCGGCGATGCCGTCGCGCGCGAAGCCGACGTAGACGAGCACCGCCGGCGGCGCGACGACCTCGCGCGACGCGTACTTCGGCGGATGCCCGGGAAACGCGGCCGCTCCGCGAAACGACGCGTGCGTGCGCCCGGCCTCGTAGTCGCGCGCCTCACCATCGGCGTCGTCGTACCAGCGCAGCTCGACGGCGTCCGCGTAGGCGCGCCCGCCGAAGTAGTCGTCGACCGCATCGAGCGCGATGCGCCGGGCGCCGCGGTCGACCGCGCGGATGCGAAACGGCCCGGTGCCGACGAGATCGTCGCCGGCGGGCGGTGCGCCGCCCGGCGTCACCGCCGTCTGTGGCGCCGCGAGCAGTGCAGCGAGTTCCGGCGTGGCACGGGACAGCTGAACCACGACGTCGCCTCCATCGACGGCGACGCGCACGACGGGCGCGAGCAGCCACGCCGACCTCGCGTCGGTCCGCGCGCGCTCGATCGACCGCGCGACATCGGCCGGTGTGACGGGCGAGCCGTCGTGAAACCGCACGCCGGCGCGAACCGACACGCGCGCGACGAGCCGATCGGCGCTGACCCGAGGCAACGCGGCCGCAAGCCGCGGAACCGGCGCGCCGCCGGCGCCGAATGCGTACAGGGTGTCGCATACGAGATCGACGACCGCGACCTCGGCGGGCGACCGAGCGGCGACCGGGTCGAGCGACACCGGCTCGCCGCCGAGCGGGATCGCGAGCGCGCCGCCGTAGGCCGGGCGGCTCTCGCCTCGCGCCACCGGTGCCGCCAGCGCCACGACCGCCGCCGCCGCGATCCCCGCGCGCCGGCGCGGCCGCCCGCTGCGCCGACCGGTCACCGATTCAGCCGCCACGGTTCCACCGCCGCCGCCCCGCCTGATTCGAGGCTCCCTCGTCACACAGCTGGCCGTCACCGATTCAGCCGCCACAGTTCCACCTCCGCCGCCCCGGGGTCGCGCACCGCCACGATCGCATCGCGCCCGCCGTCGCCGTCGACGTCGGCGATCGCCACACCGGCGATGCCACCGGCAACCGGTGGCCCCTGCGCGACCCGGCGGGTCACGCCGCCAGCGAGGGAGTAGACCTCCGCGCGGTCACCACGCCCGGGCGGCCGCGCCGTCGCCGTGACGACCTCCGGCGCGCCATCGCCGTCGATGTCACCGATCGCGATCGCGTAGCCGCGCCCGGCGATCGCGTAGCGCGCGCGGTCGTCGTCGCGCCATGCGACGAGCGCCCCGTCCACTCCGACGACCGCCCGCCACCGCCAGAGCCGGCCGGTTGCGTCGGCGACATCGGCGCACGCGAGGCCCACCCACGCGTCGGGCACCGGCAACTCCGGGCGCGTGCGCGCGCGGGAATAATAGTTGCGTCCGGGAACGAGATCCGCGACCACGTCGCGGCACACGAAAAACCCGTCGCGCGGCGCCGTTGCGACCAGCTCGCCGCCGCGCCACGTCCACGCGCCGGCGCGCGCGCGGTCGCTGCTGCGCGCGACGATCTCCGTCCGGCCGTCGCCGTCGACATCGGCGACGACCGCCGCGCCGACCGGATCGCGCGATCGCGGCACGGCCGGTTCCGCGGGCAGCGGCGCCCGCGCGACGACGCGCGGCGCGCGCCCGTCGGACGAGACGATCGCCACCTCGGCTGTCGTCACCGCGACCAGCTCCGCACGCCCGTCTCCGTCGACGTCGCCCGCGGCGAGCGCGATCAGCGGCGCGCCGAGATCGAGCACGCCGAGCGCGCGCGGCCGCCACACCACGCGCACCGGCTGCGGCGGCTCGACCCGCGGCGCGATCGCGTCCGCCACCACCGCGCGCACGTCGCGCCACAGCCTCCCGAGTGGCGACGGCGACCGCCCTCCACCGTCGCCGGCGTGCGCCGCAGTCGCCGCGCACGCCACGGCGATCGCGACCGCGGTGCGCCCGGCGCGCGTCATGGCGGTGTGGGCGCCGGCGCGCCGGAGTCCGCCGCATCGCCGCCGGCGGCGTCGCCGAACTGTTCGAGCACGAAATCGTCGACGCCGACCTGGCCCGGCGACGGTGCGACCTCGACCGGCACGGTCCCGTCGAGGAACGTCTCGACGTAGCTCGTGTCGTCCGTGGCGCCCGGCGGCGCCAGCAATCCCGTCGCCTTGTCCACGCGCGCAGTGACGACGCCCGGCGGCGGCTCGAAGCGCCGGCCGCGCACGCGCTTGCCGAGCCGCTCCATCATGTGGACGAACACCGGCACCGCGGTGTGCCCGCCGCTCTCCTTGCGCCCGAGGCTGCGCGGCTCGTCGAATCCGATCCACACGCCGACGGCGAGCGCCGGCGTGAGCCCGATGAACCACGCGTCCTTCGCGTCGTTGGTCGTGCCGGTCTTCCCGGCGACGTCCAGATGCAGTGCGCGCGCGCGACCGCCGGTGCCCTCGGTGACCACCGAACGGAGCATGTCGATCATCACGTACGCGACCGCAGGGTCGAGCACCTGGCGCGGCTCGGGCGGCGGTACGCGCTCGCCCGCGACCTGGCTCACGAACTGCGGCGGCGCGGCGACCCCGCCCGCCGCGAACGTGGCGAACGCGTTGGTCAGCTCGAGCGGCGTCACCTCCGCGGCGCCGAGCGCGAGCGACCGGTGCGGCTCGAGCTTGGTTTCGACGCCGAGCGCGTTGGCGAGCTCCGCCACGCGCGCCGGCCCGATCTGGCGGATGAGGCGCACCGACACGCTGTTGATCGACTTGGCGAGCGCATACCGGAGCCGAACGGGTCCCTCGAACTCTCCCTTCTTGTAGTTCTCCGGAACCCAGTCCTCGTAGACCTCGGGCGCGTCGACAGCGATCGTCGCCGGCGTGAAGTCGCGGCTCGCGATCGCGGCGGCGTAGACGAACGGCTTGAAGGTGGACCCCGCCTGCCGGTGCGCCATCGTCGCGCGGTTGAAGTCTCCGACCGACGGGTCGTAGCCGCCGACCACCGCGAGCACCTGGCGGGTGCGGGGATCGATCGCAACGACCGCCCCTTCCGGCCCCCGGGCGAGTTCCGCGCGACCGGCGACGCCGGCCGGCAGCCCGTCGCCCGCCTCGATCGGGACGACGCGCACGACGTCGCCGGGCCGGAACCGCTCGGTCGCCCGCTTGTGCTCCGGGTTGTAGCGGTCGTCGCGGTCGCGAGGCGGCAGTTCGACGAGCGCCCGCCAGTCGCCGAGGTCCACGATCATCCGCGCCGGCGCGTCGCCGGTCGCGTCGCGCACGTCGCGCACGACCGCGCGATACCGCTCGCCGCGCCGGGGCGTCCGCTTGCGCAAGCGCCGCGCGAGCTTGGCGACCTCCAGATCGATCTGGTCCGGTTTCACCCGCTTGATCGGCCGGCCGAACCCCTGGCGCGCGTCGACCTCGCGCAGCCCGGCGCGCAGGGCGTCGCGCGCCGCGCGCTGCACGTCGAGGTCGACCGTCACCACGACGGTGCCGCCGACGCGATACAAATCGTCCTCGCCGAAACGCGCCACGAGTTCGCGCCGCGCGATGTCGACCCACTCGGGCGCCTCGCCCAAATGGGGGAACGCGTCGTCGACGATCTCGATCGGCGCGTCAATCCACCGCTTGGCCTCGGCGGCGTCGAGGTAGCCGTTCTTCACCATTTGCTCGAGCACGTAGGTCTGGCGCGCCTTCGCGCGGCCAGCGTTTCCCGGCTTGCGCGGCGACAGCCGCTCGGGCGCCTTCGGCAGCCCGGCGAGCACGGCCGCCTCGCCGACGTTCAGCTCGCCGACCGACTTGCCGAAGTAGTAGCGCGCCGCCTCCGCGACGCCGTACCGGCCGTGGCCGAAGTAGATCTGGTTGAGGTAGAGGGTGAGGATGTCGTCCTTCGACAGCGCGCTCTCCAGCCGGCGCGCCAGGATGATCTCCTGAAACTTGCGCCGGAACGTGCGCTCCGGAGACAGCAGGAACGTCTTGACCACCTGCTGCGTGATCGTCGACGCGCCCTGGCGCTTCTGCCCCGACTTGAGGTTGACGAACACGGCGCGCAGCATGCCCACGTAGTCGATCCCGCCGTGCTCGAAGAACGACGCATCCTCCGCGGACACGAAGGCGTGGATCACGTGTTCGGGCACGTCCTCGAGCGGGACGAACGTGCGCCGCTCCTGGAAGATCTCGCCGATCACCGTGCCATCCGCCGTCACCACGCGGGCCACCTGCAGCGGCCGGTAGTCGGCGAGCTTGCCGATGTTCGGCAGGCGATCGTCGCGTCCGTAATACCAGAACATCGCGGCGAGGGTCGCGGCGCCGAGCGCGGCGCACACCAGCGCCGCCAGCGCGAGCGCCTTCGCCCACCACAGCAGCCGGCGGCGACCGCGCGCCGGGGTCGCGGCGCGCTCGAGCGTCCGGCCGCCGCGGGTCGCCGGCCGCGCGCGTTTGGCTCGCGTGGATGCGTTCACGGGGTTGCGCTTGCGTCGTTGCAACGTCGATACCGCCCGGGTCGCGCGCGATCCTACCGGTCCTCCGCCGGGTGCGTCACGGAGGACACGTCCGCGCGTGTCCGATTCGCCACATGGCGTGCCACGATGGCCGGTGCGCCGCGCACGCTCAGGGCATACCACCGCGCGCGGCGGCGCGCACGTTCTCGCTCCGTGAGGTCGCCGGGGGCGCCGAGCGCCGCGCGGCGGCGGCCCGCCACCGCGTAGGCGCACAGCGCGACCGACACGGACAGGTTGAACGACTGGGAAAACCCGACCATGGGGATCGAGAACGCCGCGTCGCACGCGGCGACCGTGGCGGGGCGCAGGCCCTCGAGTTCGTTGCCGAACACGAGCGCGACCGGCTCGCTGGCGTCGATGTCGTCGAGCGTCTGCGCGGCGCCCGGCACCGCCGCGTACAGACGAAACCCGCGCGCGCGCAGCGCCTCGGCGCACGGCGCCAGCTCCGGGTAGCGGTGCACCGCCATCCACTTGTGGCAGCCGATGGTGACCTTCTTGGCGAAGCGGAATGGCTCCGCCGCCTCGACGACGTGTAGCGCGTCGAGCCCGAGCGCCTCGCACGAGCGGATCGCGGCGGCGCCGTTGTGCGGGTCGTGCAAGTTCTCGAGGACCGCGGTGACCGACGACAGGCGGGCGGCGAGCACGCGCTCGATGCGGGCGGCGCGGTCGTCCGACAGGTGCGGCCGCAGCGCGGCGGTGACGGCGGCCGGGCCGAAGCGGTCGATCAGCGAGTCGACGGCGTCCATCCGGGGCAGTCAAGCAGGTCTGGCCGCCGGCGCCAAGTCCGCTGGCCGGCGCGGGCGCGGTGTGAGCAGTCGCTCCGCGTCCCATCTCCGCGCCTCGCGCGGCGCCGAGTCCGCTGGCCGGCGCGGGCGCGGTGTGAGCGGCGCGCGCCGGTGCCCAGGGCCGCGCCGCCGGAGCGGCCCGCGCGGCGCCGCTCCCTCCGTCGCGCGGCCCGGCCCCGCCGGCCGGTCACAGCGCCAGCGCCCCGCCGACGGCGATCGTCGCCAGCCACAACGGCTCGAGCGCTCCGCCGGCATCGCGATACACGCGCGCCGCCTCGCCGGCGGCAAACAGCCCCGCCGGCAGCTCGACCCGCAGCTCGGCCGCCACCGCGCGGGCGCCGCCGCGGGCGACGTCGGCCGCCGCCCACGCCGCGAGCTGCGCGCGCGCGAAATAGGGAGCCGCCAGCCGCACGGCGAGCCGGTCGGGTCGGCCGCGGCGCCGGTCGTAGGCCAGCGCGAGCCGGCCGAGCCCGTCGGCGTCGACCGAGGCCGACGCCCGGCCGCCGAACCCACCGGCGGCCGCGAGGCCTCCCGGCGTCGCGCGGTCGACCTCGTACAGCGGGCCGAACCAGCCCGGCACGTAGCCCTCGCTGGCGGCGTAGGCTTCGACGACGCCGCGCCACGCTGCGCCGGCCGCGTCGGCGTGGACCGCGACGCCGGCGTGGGCGCCGACCCCGCGGCCGACCACGGCGACCAGGTCGACGTACGGCACCGCGACCGCCGCGCGCCACTCCGCGTCCAGCGCGACCGCCGCGACGCCGAGCTCCAGGTCGCCGGCCGCGGTCGCCCCGAACGCCGCGCCGCGGTCGCCGCCGAGTCGGCCGCGCGCGGCGATCACCCGCGGCGCGACCACGTCGTCGACGAGCGCCTCGCCCGCCGCGACCGCCCCGGCCACCCGCACCTGCGCGCCGAGGTGCCGGTGGTCCACGTCGAGGCCGGTCGTCAGCCCGCCGACCACCGTCTCGTGGCCGAGGACCGCGTTCGCCAGCGGACCCGCCGCGACGGCAACGGCAATCCCGTCGCCATCGGGCTCGCGGCGGTACGTCAAATAGCGCAATACCGCCGCGATGTCGCCGGGTTCGTCCCAGTCCTGCCGGCGCACCCCTTCGCCGGCCAGCCAGCGCACGCGCCCCCCGATGCCGACGGCCCAGGCGCCGCCGGCCACGTCGATCCCGGCGTCGACCGTCGTCGCCGGCCGCCCGCCGAACATGCCGACACCGACGGCCGCCGAACCGGAGCCGACGTCGGCGGCGGCGGGCCGTACCGACGCGACCGCCGCCGCGATTGCGATCGCGACGCGCACCCCGTCACTGTCGGCCGGCGCGCGCGCGCGGGCAAGTTTTGGCCCGGCCCGCGCGCCGGCCGCGCGCAGCCCCTCACGTCGCCGGCGCGACCGGCGCCGCGCGCACCCGCGCCGCCCGTCACATCGGCGGGTTGATCACGAGGTCGTCGATCCAGGCCGGGCCCGTAACCTGGGCCGACACCGCCGGCCCCGCGAGAACCACATGCTGCGACGTCGCGGGCGACGACAGACCGTCGCAGGCGCCGTTGGCCGTCACCTCGCCGACGGGGGTGCCGAACGCGTCGTAGAACGTCATCGTCGCGCTCGCCCCCGTCACCTCCGTGGCGAACACGACGTCCACCACTGTCACCGGCCGCGCGAACTCGAGGATCGAGACCCCCCCCAGCGCGTCGCCGCTGCCGCCGCAGTTCCCCGTCGGGGTCGCCGGACACGGCAACCCCGCAAGTAAGAGAATGACGCCGCACGGCGCGTTCGCCGGATCGGAGAAATCCGCAGCCGGGCACGTCGCCGAGTCCTCCATCGACAGCGTGCAGTTGGCCACCGGACAGGCTTCGTTTTCCATCGATGGGGTACCGCGGTCGAGGGCGGGGTCCCCGTTGATCTGCTGCAGCGTCGGGCACCAGTTCGCGGCGGAGTCGTTCGCCGTCTCGTCGAGCACGAACTTGTCGAGGTTCATCGATGCGCCCGCCACGGTCGGGAAGCCGGTCCCGTAGTTGACGCGCGCGATCTCGGTGCCGCCGCAGGAGATCACGAGTTCGTCCGAACTATTGGCAAGCGTAACGCCATCATACTGATAACTCACCGGAACGTGACCGTTGGTGTCGTAGTTCATGTTGTTGCCGAGCACCAGGGTCCCGCCCGCGCCGATGATCAGGCCGGCGCCGCCCGTGTCGATGACGTGGCTGTCCATGCCGTCGTCGGAGATCGTACACCCCTCGAGGTCGAACGCGGTCGTCGTCGGGTTGTACAGTTCGAACCATTCGCCATCGGCGTCGACCACGACCTTCGGGTCGCGCATGATCTCGGTGATCACCACGTCGCCCGCGGCAGTCGGCCCCGCCGGCGGGTCGACGCACACGTTGGGCGGACCGACGACGCCGTCGCCGCACACCTGGCCGCCCGTGCAATCGCCGCAGGAGAGGATCTCACCGCAGCCGTTGTCGGCCATTCCGCACGCCTGACCGCCGCCGGCGATGTCCGCACACGTTCGGCACGTGACGCACCGGTTGGGTGGCCCGCCGAAGCGTCCGTCGACGTCGCAGACCTGGCCGGCACCGCAGTCCCCACACATCAGCGTCCCGCCACAGCCGTCCGGGGGAGTCCCGCACGCGACGCCCGGTCCGCCGAGGTCGGCGCACGTCGTGCATGCGACGCATACGTTGGCTGGAGCGATCGAGCCGTCGCTGCACCCCTCCCCCGAGGCCATGCACGTACCGCAGTCCACGCCGCACGTGGCCGCCGGCATGCCGCACGCCTGGCCGCCGACCATGGCGCCGTACTCCTCGCACGTCAAGCAATCAACGCACGTGCCGGTTCCCCCGCCGAACGCATCGACGTCGCAGACCTGGCCGGCGCCGCAGTCGCCACACGTCAGCGTCCCGCCGCAGCCGTCGTCGACGTCACCGCACATGCGGCCCGCGCACGCCTCGGCCTGGGTCAACGGCGTACAACACGTCCCCCCGCTGGTCGGATCGGTCGGATCGTTCAGCCGGCACGTCTGCCCGGTCGGGCA
>RFGE01000116.1 GCA_003696105.1 Deltaproteobacteria bacterium
CCGTCGGCTCCGGCCGCGGCGCGCGATCGGCCGGGGCGCGACCGCCCGGCGTGCGCTACGCTAGCGCGCCGATGCGATGTCCGATCCGGCTCGTGGCCGCCGCGGTCGCGGCGGCGGTGGTCGCCGGCGCAGGCACCGCCGCGCGCGCCCAGCAAGAGGGCGTGCGCCGCGACGAGGTGGAGCCGCCGCCCGCGCGCGAGCCCGAGCTGACCAAGCCGCCCGAGCTGCTCGAAGCGGTCGCACCCGAGTATCCGCCGGAGGAGCTCGCGGCGGGGCGAGAGGCCGCGGTCACCGTCCGCATCGACATCGACGCCACCGGCCGGGTCACCCGCGTCGAGGTCGTCGACGGCGCCGGCCCCGCGTTCGACGCCGCCGCGGTCGCCGCCGCGCGCCGCTACCGCTTCTCCCCGGCCGAGTTCGACGGCGTCCCCGGGCCGATCACCGTCGAGACGACCATCCGTTTCACGATCGAACGCCAGCCGGAGCCGGAACCCGCAGCCGCGCCGCCGGCCGCGCCCGTGCCGGCGGCCGAGTCCGGCCCGCCCGGTCACGCCGGCGACCCCGGCGCGCCCGTGTCGATCCACGGCGTCGCGCTCGAGCGCGGTACCCGGCGGCGGCTGGCGGGCGTGATCGTGTCGGTGGTCGAGGCCGGGATCGACGCGGTCACCGACGAGCGGGGCGAGTTCTTCGTCCACGGGCTGCCGGCCGGCCGCTACACCCTGGTCGCCAGCGACGACGCCTTCGATCGGTTCACGCGCACGATCGACCTCGCCGCGCGCGAGCGGATCGACGTCAAGTTGTACCTGCGACCGAAGGGCGGCAACCCGTACGAGACGGTCGTCGAGGGCGAGAGCCAGGCGTTCGAGGTCACCAAGCGGACGCTCCGCCGCCGCCAGATGACCACCGTACCGGGCACCTTCGGCGATCCGATCCGCGTCGTCCAGACGCTGCCCGGGCTCGCGCGCACGCCGTTCGTCACCGGCTTCTTGCTCATCCGCGGGTCGACGCCCGGCGACAGCGGCGTCTACGTGGACGGCCATCAGGTGCCGCTGTTGTTCCACTTCCTCGGCGGCCCCTCGTTCCTCAACCCGGAGTTCCTCGACGAGCTGTCGCTGTACCCGGGTGGCTTTCCCGCGCGGTTCGGCCGCGCCCAGGGCGGCATCGTCGCCGTCGAGACCCGCCCGCCGAAGTCGGACGGCTGGCACGGCTCGGCCGACGTCGACCTGCTCGACGCGGGCGCGTATCTGCGCGCGCCGCTCGGCGAACACAGCGGCCTCGCGATCGCCGGCCGCCGGTCGTATCTCAATCTGCTGCTGCCGGCATTTCTGCCCGAGCCCGACGCCGGCGACACGCTGATCGTCACGCCGGTCTACCAGGACTACAACATCCGCTACGACCGCGACTTCGGCGCCCGCGGCAGCGCATCGCTGTTCGTGTTCGGCTCGCGCGACGACCTCGACGTGCTGTCGACCGACGCCGACGCCGAGGAGAGCTTCGCGCTCGACTCGAGCGTCCACTTCTTCCGGATCATCGCGACCTACCGGCGGCCGATCGCCGGCGGTCTGACGCTTACCCTGTCGCCCGCGTGGGGCCGCGACAGCGTCCGGTTCGCCGGCGCTCAGACCGACCCGGCTGACCCGACCACGGCGGTCGACATTTCCCAGCAAGCGCTCAGCTACCGCATGCGCATTCACGGCGACCTGTCTGCGCGCATGCGGCTGGACACCGGCCTCGACATCGCGTCGCGCGTGACCCGGTTCGAGCTGCTCGTCCCGGTCGACGACGACTTTCGCGACCCGGTCGGCGGCGCCGACATCCCGTCGCAGGTGCTCGAAAACACCATCGTGGGCCTGGGCATCGGCGCGTACGCCGAGCTGTCGGCCGACGTCGGCGCCGGCGTGCGCCTGATCCCCGGCCTGCGCTTCGACCAGTACGTCCTTGCCGGCCAACCGCGCGTGTCCGTCGACCCGCGGATCGTCGCGCGGTGGACCGTCGCCGACCCGTGGACGGTGAAGGCGTACGCCGGGTTGTTCTCGCAGCCGCCGCAGCCGGAGCGGTTCGACGTGCGCTTCGGCAACCCCGACCTCGAGCTGGAGCGCGCGATCCACACGGGCGCCGGCGCCGAGTACCGGCTCGGCAAAACCTGGTCGTTCGACGCCGAGGCCTACTACATCGACCGGCGCAACCAGGCGGTGTTCACCGACGCGGTCGAGCGCCTGCCCGACGGCACGCTGCGGCCGCTGCGCTCGGTGAACACGGGCCGGGGCTTCACCTACGGACTCGAACTGCTCGTGCGGCGCAACATCACGCGCAACGCCTACGGCTGGCTGTCGTACACGCTGTCGTTCACCAAGGCGCGGTCCGACGACGACGACGACTTCGACTACACGTTCGCCGACCAGCGCCACAACCTCAACGCGGTCTACAGCTACACCACCGACGGCGGTTGGGAACTCGGCGCGCGCTATCGGCTGTCGTCCGGCACGCCGACGACGCCGATCGTCGGCGCGACGTTCGACGCCGACACCGGCAGCTACCGGCCCGTACGCGGAGAGTTCCGGTCGGCCCGCGAGCCGACGTTCCACCAACTCGACGTGCGCGCCGAGAAGACGTGGCTGTACGATACGTGGTCGTTCGGCGTGTACCTGGACGTGCTCAACGTGCTCAACATCGAAAACGTCGAGGCCACCCAGTACGACTACCGCTACCGCGACAGCGCGCCGATCACCAGCGTGCCGTTCGTGCCGACACTCGGCATCCGGGGGAGGTTCTGATGCGGCCGGCTGCGCGACCCGCCACCTGGGCTGCGCCGCCGCGCGCAGTGCGCCGCGTGGTCGCGGCGGTCGCGATCGCGGTCGCCGCGGCGGCGTGCGGCGCCGACTTCGAGGACCCGGCGATCGTGCTCGACCTGCGCATGCTCGGCGCGCGCGCGGAGCCCCCGGAGGTGCTGCTGCCGCCGGACGCCGAACCGGAGGACGTCGACGTGCCGGACATCGACATCTGCGCGCTCGTCGCCGACCCCGGCGCGTCGCGGCGGCTGGCGTGGGAGATGGTTGCGTGCGCACCGACGAGTTCCGGCCGCTGCGACCGCGCCGGCGCGCCGTTTGTCCCCGTCGGCTCCGGTGTGGTGGACGACCCGGACGAGGCCGAGGTCCCGGTTCCGCCGTGCGGCACCCTTCGCCCGTCGCCCGCGCTGGCCGACATCCTGCGACAGTCGATCGACGAGGACCCGCTGCAGGGGTTCAGCAGCGTCGCCGTCCAGGTGGAAATCTTCGTCAAGCCGGAGGGCGCGGCCGACGCCGACGGCATCTACGGCGTCAAGCGCGCGCTGTTCGCCCCGCAGCTTCCGCCCGACCGCGCCGCCAACCGCAACCCGTCCGTCGACGGCGTGCGGATCGCGCGGGCCGGCGACGCCGAGCCGGCCGAAGACGTCGCGCTGGCGCGCTGCACCGCCGCCGACGCGGCGCCGATCGCCCTCGTCCCCGGCGAGGAGATCGCGCTGTTTCCGGTCGAACCCGACGGCGTGCGCGAGCGCTACGTGTTGCCGACCCTCGACGGCGGCTCGCGGTCGTTTACCGAGAACCTCACCTACTCGTGGTTCGCGACCGCCGGCAGCTTCAGCGCCGCCACCACCGGCGGCCCGACGGACGCCTTCGGCAACGCGCCGCGGCTCGACACCCGCTTCACCGCGCCGGACGTCGACGCGCCGGCCGACGTCGCGCTGTGGCTGGTCGTGCGCGACGAGCGGGGCGGCGCCGCGTGGTACGAGATGTGCGCGCGGGTCGAGCCGTAGCGGGGTACGCGCGACGCCGCCGGCCACGTCGCACCCGCCGTGGTATGACGCGCCCGCCATGTCGCGCAGTCCCGGCACCGATCGTTTTCGCGCGGCCGCACCCGCGCCGCCGCCCCCGGCGTTCGTGGACGTGCGCGGCGAGCGGTTTGCGTACCTGGCCGCCGGCCCCGCCGCCGCCCCGCTCGTCCTGTGCCTGCACGGGTTTCCGGACCACGCGCCGAGCATGTGGCCGCTCGTCGTGCGGTTTGCGTCGGCCGGCTACCGCGCGGTGGCGCCGTGGTTGCGCGGCTACGCGCCCTCCACGCTCGCCGGCCCGTACGACGCCGATCAACTCGCGGCCGACGCGATCGGCCTCGCGGACGCGCTGTCGGCGCCGGGCGCGCCGGTGCGCATCGTCGGCCACGACTGGGGCGCCGTCGCCACCTACGCCGCACTGGCCGCGGCTCCCGGCCGATTCGCCGCCGCCGTCGCGCTGTCGGTCCCGCACCCGCTCGCGTTCTTCGCCAACCTGCGGCGGTACCCCGGCCAGCTCGTCCGCAGTCGCTACATGTTGTACTTTCAACTGCCTCACTTGCCCGAGCGCGCGCTCGAGCGCTCCGACGGTGCGCTCGTCGACCGGCTGTGGCGCGCGTGGTCGCCGGGGTACGCGCTGCCGCCGGATTCCCGCCGCGCCCTGCTGGCGTGCCTGCGCGCGAGTTCGCCCGCCCCGATCGCCTACTACCGCGCCCTCGCCCGGCCGCTTCCCGCCGCGATCGCGCGCGCGCGCCGCCTCGCCGCGCGCCCGATCGCCGACCCCGTGTTGTACCTGCACGGCGCCGACGACGGCTGCATCGCCCCGGACGTCGCCGCCGGACAGCGGCAGTGGTTCCGCGGCCCGCTGCGGTCGCAGGTGATCCCCGACGCCGGCCACTTCCTGCCGCTCGAGGCGACCGACACCGTCGCAGACGCGGCGCTGGCGTGGTTCACGACCGCCCGCTGAGCGCGTCGACGTCGATACCGAAGTGAACGCGCAGGGCGTGGGCGACGCCCGCGTCGCCCGCGAGAGGAAAGTCGACTCGCGTCCCGTGCGACGTGGTGAACACGAGCCGCTCGCCGGCGACCGTGACGCGACCGGTGTCCCGCAGCACCGAGCAGATGCGGCGCGCGAGGAACGGCGAGTGGGGCGACGTCGTGTGATAGCGGCGACCCGGCTCGAAGTCGGCGAGAGAGCGCGGCGTCGGATCGATCCAGTAAAGCGGCTTCGGCGGCGCGGTCGGACGCCGCTCGACGACGCGCACGCCACCGTCGACCGGCTCGAACCGGTAGCGCCGCGGGCCGTCGCGCTGCTCGTCTCCCAGACGCCACCGAAGCGGCCGCACGAACCCGTCGCCGAAGCCAACGTCGACCAGCCACGCATCGCCGACGTCGACGCGCAGCACCATGTGATCGAAGGGAATGCCGAGCCTCCCGTCGGCGCCGTAGACACGCGCGGCGAGCCGGTCTACCGAGAAGCCGAGAGCCGACAGCAACGCGGCAAATGCGCCGTTGAGTTCGTAGCAGAAACCGCCGCGGCGGCGGCGCACGATCTTGTCGACCAACGCCGCCTCGTCGAGCACGATCGGCTCGCCCGCGTGGATGCTCAGGTTCTCGAACGGCACGCTGCGCAGGTGGGCGACGTGCAACTCGCGGAGCGCGGCGAGCGTCGGCGCCCGCGCGCCGCGATAGCCGATCCGATCGAGATACGCGTCGACGTCCATGCGCACTGCCGACTATAGTGTGCCGCATGCCGCCTTTGCCGCCAGATCGACGGCGCACGGCCGGCCGCCGGCTGGCCGCGCGCACGCCGGGCGCCACGCGCGGACGGCCGGCCGCGTCGCGCGAACGCCGGCGTGCTACAGTGCGCCGCCATGTCGCGAATCCTGCTGTGCGCAGCCCTGCTGACGACGACCGCGTGCAACCCGCGCACGACGATGGACGAGGCGCCGCCGCGCGGCAAGCGGACGGGCGCCGCCGGCCCGACCGCGGCGCCGCGCGCGGACGCAAAGGCTGAGGAGATCGCCAAGCGCGTGCTCATCGTCGACGGCCACATCGATCTGCCCTACCGGCTGATGGGCAGCCGCGCGCCGGACGGCACGCTCACCGAGGACGTGTCGCAGCGCACGCCGACCGGCGACTTCGACTACCCGCGCGCGAAGGCCGGCGGGCTCGACGCGCCGTTCATGTCGATCTACGTGCCGGCCGAATACCAGACCAAAGGCGGCGCCAAGAAGCTGGCCGACGAGCTGATCGATCTGGTCGAGTCGATCATCGCGGCGCACCCGGACAAGTTCGCGCGGGCGTACTCGGTGGCTGAGGTGCGCGCGAACTTCGCCGCCGGCAAGATCTCGCTGCCGCTGGGCATCGAAAACGGCGCCGCGATCGAGGGGGACCTGCGCAACCTGAAGCACTTTTACGACCGAGGCGTCCGCTACATCACGCTCACCCACTCGGAGGACAACGACCTGTGCGACTCGTCGTACAGCGACAAACACACCCACAAGGGGCTGTCCGCGCTGGGCAAGAAGGTCGTACGCGAGATGAACCGCCTCGGCATCATGATCGACGTGTCGCACATCTCCGACGACGCGTTCTGGCAGGTCATCGAACTGTCGGAGGCGCCGGTCATCGCCAGCCACTCGTCGGCCCGTCACTTCACGCCCGGGTTCGAGCGCAACCTGTCCGACGACATGATCAAGGCGATCGGCAAGAAGGACGGCGTCGTCATGATCAACTTCGGCTCGTCGTTCATCAACCAGGAGTCGCGCGAGCACTTCCAGCGCAAGCGCGACGCGATGAACGCATACATGAAGGAAAACGGGATCGAGGACCGGCGCGATCCGCGGGTGAAGGAGTGGTCGAAGCAGTACGACGCCAAACACCCGCCCAAGTTCGCGACCGTGCAACAGGTCGCCGACCACATCGAGCACGTCATCAAGCTCGTCGGCATCGACCACGTCGGTCTCGGGTCCGATTTCGACGGCGTCGGCGACACGCTCCCGATCGGGCTCAAGGACGTGTCGATGTACCCCAACCTGATCGCCGAGCTGCTGGCGCGCGGCTACACCGAGCAGGATATCGCCAAGATCGCCGGGGAAAACGTGCTGCGCGTGTGGCAGGCGGTCGAAGACCACGCCGCGGCGCACTGACGCGACGCGCGGGAGCGGCCGCGCGGTCCCACGCGCAGGGGGTTTCGCGGTAGACTCCGCGCACCATGCCCGAGTTGCTCGGCCTGCCGATCGAAGACATCCGCTCCATTCCGCTGTTTCGCGATCTCGACGACGGAGAACTCGCCGCGGTCGCCGGGCTGTTCGCGCGCGTCGACGCGAGCGCCGGTGAGGAGCTGTTCCGCATCGGCGACGACGCGAACGCGATGTACGTCCTCACCGGCGGCGAGGTCCACCTCGAGCCGGACGACGGCGAGCAGTTCGTCCTGCGCCCGCCGTGCGTGATCGGTGAACTCGGCGCCCTGTCGGGTCTGAAGCGCAACAGCCGCGCGGTCGCCGGCGACGGCGCGCAGCTCTGGTCGGCCGACCGCGGCGCGCTCCTCGACCTGTTTGCAGCCAATCCGCAGCTCGGCGTGCGCTTCGAGAAGCGCCTGCTCGACATCTGCGCCGACAAGATCGACCGCGACCAGCGCCGTCTGCAGGACATGCGCGGCAACCTGATCCGCACGCAAAAGGCGATGAAGCAGATGCGCGATCTGATCCTCGAGGCGGAGGACACGCCGATCAGCGGACCGCTGCACGACCTGCTGTCGACCCTGATCGAGCGGAACCGGCGCGTGAACTACCGCGTATCACCACCCGCGGCCGCCGCCGCGTTCGTCCGCACGGACGACGGCGAGCGCGCGCCGGTCGAGGAGATCTCGCGCACCCATCTGTCGTTCCGCCCGGCGGGCGATGCGCCCGTACCGGGCGAGCGGTTCTCCGGCGTGCTCGCGCTCGCCGGTCCCGAGATCCCGATCAGCGGCAAGGTGTTGCGCATCTACAAGGGTCGCGTGGACATCGAGCTGGACCTGCTCATCGACGAGTACGCATCCGCGCTCGAGGGCTACCTCACCCGGGTGCAGATGCTCGACTTCCTGGTGTAGCGGGCGGAGGCCGCGACGCGCCGCTCGCCGGCCGCGCGCGGATCGCCGCCACATGCGCGGCCCCGCCCGCGCGCCGCGCGGAAGTCCTGTCGGCTCGCCGGCACGGCCCGCGGGCGGGACACGCACGCGGCCTCGTCAATGTTCCAGCTCGCCGGCGGCCAGCGCGGTGCACAGGGGACAATCCGACTCGTACGCCGCGGCCGTCGGATCCGTGCGGAACTGCTGCCATCGATGCTCAATGCGCTGCCACGCGCGATCGAAGTGCGCGCGCACGGCGGACGCCGCGTCCGCCCGGTCCACGTCGGTGCCTCCGAGCCGGCGTCCGACGCCCGCCGCGAGCTCCTGCTCGAGCAGCGCCAGGTCGTCGACGCGCACCATCTCGCTCACGCGCCGGTACACGAACTCCGCCAGCAGGTGGTCCTGCAGCCGCGGGTTCACGACAGCCCTCCGGTCGGCGCCGCCGCGGCGACGCGCTCGCGCGCGATCCGCTCCCACGCCCGTTGCGTGTAGCGCTCCACCAGCGCATCCGCCTCGGCCGGGTCGTCCGCGCAATCGACCTTGGCCTGCTCGATCGCGCGCAGGACCGTGTTGGCGTACTGCGTCGTGTCCCACAACTCGGCGTACGCGCGCACGCACTCGTAGACCAGCTCGGCCAGCAGCGCCTCCCGCGCGGTCACGACGCACCTCCCTCGGCGATGTGGCCGTTGCCGGCCGCCGCCGCCGCACCGGCGCGGGCGCGCTGGACGAGCATGCGCTGCAGGTCCGCGACGCGCGCGGGGTCGGCCGCGAGCGCCTCGATCGCCCGATCGCGCCCCTGGCCGAGGTTCGCGCCGTCGAGCCGATACCAGGTGCCCTTGCGCTCGACGATGCCCTCGCGCTCGGCGGCGTCGACGAGTTCTCCCATCTTGTGGATGCCGGTGCCGTACAGGATCTCGAACTCGGCTTCGCGGAACGGCGGCGCGAGCTTGTTCTTGACGACCTTGACTCGAACGTTGGACCCGATCAGCGCGCCGTCGCGCTTGATCGGCTTCTTGCGGCGAATGTCGAGCCGGACGGAGCAGTAGAACTTGAGCGCGTTGCCGCCCGGCGTCGTCTCGGGATTGCCGAACACGAGGCCGATTTTCTCCCGCAGCTGGTTGATGAACACGATGCACGTGCGCGTCTTGGCGACGACGGCGGTGAGCTTGCGGAGCGCCTGGCTCATGAGCCGCGCCTGCAGGCCCATGTGCGCGTCGCCCATGTCGCCTTCGATCTCGGCGCGCGGCGTGAGCGCGGCGACCGAATCGACGACGATCAGATCGACGGCGCCGGTGCGCGTGAGCGTGTCGACGATCTCGAGCGCCTGCTCGCCGCAGTCCGGCTGGGACACGAGCAGGTCGTCGAGCTTGACGCCGAGCCGCGCAGCGTAGCCGGTGTCGAGCGCGTGCTCGGCGTCGACGAACGCGCAGACGCCGCCGAGCCGCTGCGCCTCCGCGATCGCGTGCAGCGTGAGCGTCGTCTTGCCGGACGATTCCGGCCCGTAGATCTCGACGATGCGGCCGCGCGGCAGCCCGCCGACGCCGAGGGCGCAGTCGAGAGCGACGGAACCGGTCGAGATGACCTCGACCTGGGCCACGTCGCTGCCGTCGAGGCGCATGATCGCGCCGGCGCCGAACTGTTTCTTGATGGCGGCGACGGCCTGATCGATCGCCTTGGCCTTGTTTCTGGACAGGGTATCGGAGTGCTTGTGTTTCATGGCAGGGATCTCCTGGGTTGAGGTGAGCCGGCGACGCCGCGCCGGCGACGGTTCGCGGCGTCGCGGCGCCGCGCCGCCTGCCCTCGCACCGACCGTGCCGGACGCAACGCCGCGCGCCGGCATCGGGAGTGTCCGGCCGCCGGCCACGCGGCCGAGCCGTGGACGCGGCTTCTTGGGGGTCGGCTGACCACCTGCGCGCACAGGGTGCGACCGCAACGACGGCCGCTACCCCACTGCTTCCTTGCGCAGCGGCGCGTCGTGCCCGAAACTGATCTACCGTGCGAACCTCTCGCCTGCTGTTTGCCCCTGGTGTCGTGGCGATCGCGGCCGCGGCGGTCGCGTGCACCGGCGACGCTCCGGTCGCCGTGTCGACCACCGCGCAGCGCGTGCGCAGCGGCCTCGGTTCGGATGGCGCGTTCGTCGGTTTCGACGTGCTCGTCACCGACGCCGCGGGCCGGGCCATCCCGTGCGGCACCGGCTCGCTGTCGGCGACGGTGGCCGTGTCGCGCGACGGCGGCCCGTTCGAGCCGGTCGGCGCCTCGCAGATCCAGGTCACCTGCGCGAGCGACGCGGTCGGCCAACTCGCGATCGCGGTCGACAACAGCGGCTCCGAGGCGGGCTTCCTCGCGCCGCTGCGCGCCGGCGTCGACGCCGCCATCGACGCGATCGCAGCGGTCGGCGGCGAGGCGTCGCTCGTCCGCGTGTCCACCACCGCGCAGGTCCTCGCGCCGCTTACGTCGGACGCCGCCACCCTGCGCGCCGCGGCCGACCGCATGTTCGTCGCCAACGGGTGGACGGCGCTGTACGACGGCGTGCGCCTGGCCAACGAGACCCTCGGCGGCCGGGTCGTGCCGGCTGCCGCGGCCGACCGATTTCCCGACGTCGCGGCGTTCTGCGCGGCGGGCCGCAAACACGCGATCGCCGTGTTCACGGACGGCCGAGACAATAACTCGGCCGACGAACACGCGGCCGACTACGACACCGACGCGTATCCGGGCGACGGCATCGACACGTCGCTCGAAGACCTCTACAACCTGCGGGTCGGCTCGGTGACGACGCCGGTGTACGCGATCGGGCTCGGCGACGAGGTCGACGGCGACGCGCTCGCGGCGCTCGCGCTCGGCACCGGGGGACGCTACCTGCCGATCGACGACGCCGGCGACCTCGCCGCCGTGTTCCCGATGATCGCCGACTACGCGGGCGCGACCCACCAGGTGTGCGCCGAGCTGCCGGGCGATGGCTGCGGCGATGTCGACTTGCGCATCGACTACGAGTGGACCGACGGCGTCGACGTCATCGCCGGCAGCCGCGTCGAACACATCCACGTCGACTGCCCGGCGGCGCCCGCGGCCGGGCGCACCGCGACGGTGCTGCTCACGCTGTCGAACCCGGGCATCCCGCGCGACGACGCGGGGACGCTCGCGGCCAACGTCGCGCGGTGGGTGAGCCCGGTCGCCGCGCCGCGCGTGCTGGTCGTGCTCGACGACAACCACCACGGCGAGTTCGCCGGCGACGCGGACACCGTCGCGGCGCTTTTGGCCGAGCGCGGCATCGACGCCGACCGCCTCGACGAGCCGGCCGACGGGATCGCGGTCGACGCGTTCGCGGGCTACGACGTGGTGTGGCTGTCGAACCCCGGCTATCCGCCCGACGACCGGCTCACGATCGACGCGCTGTCGGCGTTCGCGGAGGGCGGCGGCGGCGTGGTGCTCCAGGGCGACGACATGACGTGGAGCTTCGGCCACGCGTTTTCGATGGCCGGCCTCACCCACCTGGACCACATCGACAACGGCGTGCGCGCGTGCGGCAAGAAGATCGACGACAACCGAGGCCGGTCGTACGAGGTGACGCTGGACCCGTCCGGCCACCCGGTCGTCGCCGGCCTCGACGGGCTGCCGTGGATGTACGGCGACGACATCGATCGTGCGGCGCCGCGCGGCGAGGGCGAACGCGTCGCCGCGTGGGCGCGGTTCGAAAAGGGCTCGTGCGCCGTGCAGACGCCGGCGATCGTCGTGTTCGACCCGGCGGACGCGGCCGCCCCGTCGATGTAGCCGGCCGCGGCGGGACGCCCGGCGCCGGGCAGCGCCCGCGGCGCGAGCGCGCGGCGTGTCCGCTCGCGTCGCATCCCGAGCACGCGACCGGTTCGATCGCGCCGACTACATCGCCCCACACACGGCGCGTCGCGCCGGACGGCGGCGCGGCCGCGGCGGCCGCGGGCGACGAATCACCGAGACGTAAATCCGATCGAAGCGCGGCCGATCCGGTACAATCGGATGGCGCGTGCTGCGTGGGGAGAGGGCGCGCGTGTCGCCTCGCACCTGGATGGCCGTGGACCAAAGGCAACACCGCTCCGACATTGTCGCGCTCGACGCGCACCGCCGGCGACGCGCCACTCCGAGCGACGATCCCGCCGAACTCCGCCTGCGGTTGTTCGCGCCGTTGCTTCGCTACGTCGAAGACCGGCACGGTCCGGACGCGGTCGCGGCGGTGCTCGCCGAGGCGGACATGGCGGATGTCGACGCCCGCGACGGCGATCGCTGGATCAGCGTCGCGCGCGCCGCGCGGTTGACCGCCGCCGTGCGCGCGCGCCTCGACGACGACCGCGAGTTCAAGGCGGCCGCCGCCTACAAGCTGCGTGACAGCCTCGGGCTGTTCGTCCATCTGGTGCGTGCGTTGTCGATCCGGCGGCTCGCGGAGTACGTCGTGGGAACCATGCACCGCGTGTCGCGGGTGAGCCGGTACGAGATCCAGTCGGCGACGGATCGCTCGCTCGCCCTGCGATACACCAGCGACCGCGACGAATCCCGCCTGCTGTGCCTCACCCGCCAGGCGGCGATCGAGGTCCTGCCGACGCTGTGGGGTCTGCCGCGCGCGCGGGTCACCGAGCGCGCGTGCATCGCGCGCGGCGACGACCACTGCGGCTATGACGTCCGCTGGCACGCGCAGGTGCGGCTGTGGCACGCCGTGGCCGGCGGCGTCCTCGGTGCGGCCGCCGGTGGCGCGGCCGCCGCGCTCGGCGCGGTCGGGCTGTCCCCCGTCGCCACCCTCGCCGCGCTCGGCGCGGTCGCCGCGTACGCGATCGACCTGCGCCGCGTCCACCGCATCAACCTGCAACTGGCCGAAGCCGACGTCGACCACGTGCGCGCCCTCGCCGACGCCTATGCCGAGGCCAACGAGGAAATCCTCGAGTGGAACCGCCGCCAGCGCAGCTGGACGCGCGCGCTCGAAGCGCAGATCGAGGACAACGCGGCCCACGTCGCCCGCCTCACCCAGACTGCCCGCGAGATCGCCGACGAGACAACCACGCGGCTGCGCGCCATCACCCACGACATTCGCAGCCCGCTGACCGTGTTGCGGTTCGTGCGGCCCGAGATCGAGCGCCACGTCCCCCGGCGCCCCCCGGAGGTGGACAAGCTGCTCGACGACGTCGACCGCACGGTCGACATCATCGAGAACCTGGTCAATCAGATCCTCGACCCCGCGAGGACCGCGTCGCAGAAGCTGGCGGCGGCCGTCGAAGACATCGACACGGAGGCGCTCGCGGAGCGGCTGCGGCGGCGGCTGCGCGCGCTCGTGCTCGGCCGCGACATCCGGGTGAGCGTGCTCGTCAGCCGCGAGACGCCCGCCGTCGTGCGGTGCGATCCGATCGCGTTCGAGCGCGTGCTCGACAACCTGATCGGCAACGCCGCCAAGTTCACGAACCGCGGCAGCATCGTCGTGGAGTTGTCCGGTCGGCCGGGATTTTTGGTCGTCAAGATCTCCGACACGGGCCCCGGCATCGGGCCGGACCACATCGAGCGCGTGTTCCGCGCCGGCGAGCGCACGCCCGAGGCGCGGGGCGTCGCCGGCCAGGGGCTCGGCCTCGCCATCGTCGTGCGGCTGCTCGATCAGCTGGGCGGCCGGCTCGAGGTCATGTCGCAGCCCGGCGTCGGAACGACGTTCTGGGTGCACGTGCCGGCGCAGCCGCCGGCCGGCGACCAGCCGCGGCCGCCGGCCGGCGATGACGCCGGCGACGACGAGGCCATCGGCCGCGTCGTCCACGTCCGCCGATTCAACGGCCGCGCGCGAGGAGCGAAGTGAAGCCGCCGGTCGCCAAGCCCGCCCCCGAGCCGGGCCCGCTCGAAACCTATCCGTGGCCGGAGCGGCTCGCCGCGCGCGTGGTCGCGCCGGGGCCGGCGCCGCGCGTACACGGCTACTGCGTGCAAGCGGATCTGGCGCGCCACTACGCGTTCGGCGAGGCGCTGTATTTGTGCATCACCGGATCGCTGCCGGACGCGCGCGTCGCGCGCGCCTTCGACGTCGCGATGTGGTTTGCGGGTCCGGTCGCGATCGCGCACGGCGCGGTGCACGCCGCGGCGCTCGCGCACCTGGTCGACGCCCGCGACAGCGCCGTCGCCGGCACGGCGGCGATCGCGCTGGCCGAGGCGACCTCCGCCGAACTGGACGACCTGGCGGACCTGCTGGCGTGGCTGGACGCGCCGGCCGGGCCGTTGCCCGCGTGCGCGGTCGCGACGGCGGCCGGCGATCGCGACGGGGTGGCTCGGTTGCGGCGCGCGCTCGCGCCGACCGGCGTCCGGCCCGCGGCCCTCGACCGCGACCCGAGCCTGCGCGCCGCGGTCGTCGCGACGCTGCACGCGTGCGGCGTCGCCACGCGCGCGCAGCTTCACACCGCGCTGACGCTGGCGCGATTGCCGTTTTGCCTCGCCGAGGCGACCGCCGGGCCGCGCCGCACCCTGCGCGCGTGTGCGATGAACGTGCCGCCCGTGCGCTATCGCGATCCGGCGGCCGCCGGCACCAGCACCCAGGGCGCCGGGGCCGGCAGAGCCGAGCCCCCCGATGCCGACTGACCCGATCGAAACCCACGTCGCCCACGCGTCGACGCGCTCGCACCGGCTGTTCGGATACGACCTGTTTTCCGAAGTCGCGGGCGTCGCGTCGCTGTGGGATCTGACCGCGCTGTGCGTCCGCGGGCCGGCGCTGTCGGCCACAGACCGCGCCGTGCTCGACGACCTGATCGGCTGCTGCACGGTGGCCGACCCGCGCCTGCCGCCGCTGAAGCTCGTGCGGCTCGCGGCGGCGCACGGGTCGGTCCTGGCCGGCTGCGCCGCGGGGCTGCTCGCGCTCGAGGACGCGTTCATCGGCCCGTGGTCCGCGGGAGCGGCCGCGCGGTGGCTGCGCGACGTCGAGCCGGCGCTGCGCGACGCGCCAGACCCGGCCGCCGAGGCGCTGCGCGCGGTCGACCAGGCGCTGGCACGCGACGGCGTGCTGCCCGGCTTCGGCGTGCCGTTTCGCGACCGCGACGAGCGCGTGGCGGCGCTCGACGCGTGCCTGCGGCGTCGCGGCCGCGCCGGCCGCCGCTACTGGCGCGCGCTGCGGGCCGTCGAAGCCGCCGCGGTCGCGCGCAAGGGAATCGGCGCCAACATCGGCGCCGGCGTGGCGGCCTGCCTGCTCGACCTCGGGTTCTCGCCGCGCGAGATCCCGACGGTGAGCGCGTTGCTCGCGCTGCCGTGCATCCTGGCCAACGCGTACGAGTCCGCGAGCCAGCGGGCGCCCGCGATGCAGGCGGTCGACCCCAGCGCGGTCGAGTACGTGGGGCCGCCGCACCGCACCAGCCCGCGCGCGGCCGCGGCGGCGTCCCCCGCTGGATCCACGACGGAGGAGTCGCCGTGACGGAGGCGCAGCGGCCGTCGCGCGTCGTCGACCTCGTGCTCCGGTACCTCAAGGCCGAGGGCGTGCGCGTGGTCTACGGCATCCCCGGCGGCCTGCTCCACACGTTCTTCGAGGCGGTCGAGGCCGATCCCGATCTCGCGCTGGTGGTCGCCAAGCACGAGGAGGGCGCCGCGTTCATGGCCGACGGCTACGCGCGCACCAGCGGCCGGCTCGCGGTCTGCGCCGGCACGTCCGGTCCGGGAGCGACGAACCTGCTCACTGGCGTGTCCGTGGCATTCGCCGACGGCGTCCCGATGATGGTGATCACCGGCCAGGCGGCCAGCCATGCCTTGGGCAAGGGTGCCGCGCAGGAGACGACGCGCGAAGACATCGACGTGGTCGCGATGTTCCGTCCGGTCACCAAGTACTCGACGATGGTGCCGACCGCCGACGTCATGCCGCACCACCTGCGCCGCGCACTGCGGCTCGCGCTGTCGGGCCGCCCCGGCCCGGTGCACCTCAACGTGCCGATCGACCTGTGGCGGCAGCCCGCCCCGGACGAGACGTGGTTCGATCCGTCGACCTACCGGCCCAAGACCGATCTGTTCGACCGCCGCGCCGTCCAGGACGCGGCCGAGGCGCTGCAGTCGGCGGCGCGGCCGGTCATCCTGGCCGGCTCGGGCACGGCGGTGGCCGGCGCGGCCGAACACCTCGCGACGCTGGCGGAGATGTTCCCGGCGCGCGTCGCCACGACGCCGCGCGCGAAGGGCCTGTTCCCGGAGGACCACCCGCTGTCGCTGGGCGTGCTCGGCTTCGCCGGCCACGCCGCTGCCCGCAAGACGATCATCGTCGACGACGACGTCGACGTGCTCGTCACCGTCGGCGCGTCGCTCAACGAGACGACGACGTACAACTGGCACCCGGGCTTGATGCCGACCCGCGCGCTCATCCAGGTCGACATCGACGTCGATCGCATCGGGCGCAACTATCCGGTCACCATTCCGGTCGTCGGCGACGCGCGCACGATCCTCACCGAACTCGTCTACCACACGCACCGCCTGATCCGCGAAGGGCGCCGCCCCGCGTCGACGTGGGCCGACGCGCCGCCGGTCCCGCGCGGAGAGGACCGGTTCCTCGACCGCGACCTGCGCGCATCGGACGCCATCCCGCTCACTCCGCAGAGGTGGCGGCGCGAGCTGTCGGACGCCCTGCCCGAGGACGCCATCGTGTTCTCGGACATCGGCGGCCACATGCTGTTCAACATCCACCATCTCACCATTCGAGGCAGACAGCGGTTCGTGCTCAACCTCGGGTTCGGCTCGATGGGCCACGGCACGGTCGCCCCGATCGGCGCGGCGATGGCCCACCCGGGCCGGCCGGTCGTCGCGATCGTCGGCGACGCGTGCTTCACCATGAACGGGATGGAGCTGCTCACCGCGCTCGAATACGACGTCCCGGTGGTGTGGGTGATCGAAAACAACAACATGCACGGCATCACCTGGCACGGCAGCCAGAAGGTGTCCGGCGGCCGGCCGATGGACAGCGTCGTGTACCGGCACAAGCTCGACATCGCCGCGATCGCGCGCGCGATGGGGCTGCACGCGGCGCTCGTCGACCGGCCGGGCGAGCTCGCCGGCGCGCTCGACGGCGCCTGGCACCACGCCGGCCCGTCCGTGATCGAGGTGCGCGTCGACCCGTCGATCGAGCCGCCGCTGGGCGACCGCGCGCAGACGATCGCCGGGTTCAAACGCTAGGAGGCTGTTGCGATTGCCAGTGGCTGCGGCCGCGATCTGCGGGCGATCGTCGGCGTACGTCCTCGCGCCCTTCGGTTCCGTAGGGGTATACGCGCCCTCGTGCGCTGCGGGCGTGCGCCGAACCTCGCCTCGCAGCTCGCAACCTCCCTGGCGCGCCTATCCGCAACCGCCCCCCTAGCTGTCACAGTGCGATCGCGAGCCGGCCACCGCCTCGCGGCGGCCGACAGATAGCGAATCACGAGGTCCGCCTCGTCGGGCCGCAACATCGCCCGCGGCGCCATCTCGTCGACGAAGCCGCGCCAGGCGTCGGGCGGGTACTCGCGCGGCGCGTGCAGCGGATGGCAGCCCGAGCAATGCGCCACGTACAGCTCGCGGCCGCGTTCGAGGTCGGCGCGCGTGGTCTGCGGCCAGGTTTGCCGCGCGCGGGTCACGTCGGCGTCGGTCGGCCGCGGGATCCCGGAGCTGCACGCCGCGGCCGCGACCGCGAGCGCGACCGCGGCGGCGAGCGCGAGGGGCGCGCGGCGGCGAGCCCGTGTGCGACTGGGGTGGGCCATCAGATGTGGAATGCCAGCAGCACGCGGGCCATGTACCGCTCGTGTTCGTCGAGGATGAGCGTGCCGTCGCCTTCTTTCTTGAGAGCCGGCAGCTGGGGCATGAACGTCGCCGCAATCCACCACGTCTCGGTCGCGTACGCAACCTGCGGGCCGGCGAACAGCGCCGAGTGCTCCCACTCGCCGTGCGCGATTTCGTTGTGGTTGAGCACCTCGACCCCGGCGGTGAAGTTCGGCGATAGGTAGTAGGCCAGGCCGAACGACGGCGCCAGCACGAACTCCGGCTCCATCTCGACCTCGCCCTCGTCCATCTCGCCTTCGAACTCGAGCTCGAGTTCGCCGACCAGGTTCGCGACCACGAGCAGGTTGCCGATCTTCTTGTCGAACAACAGCTTCGCTTCCAGCTCGAGTTCTTCCGGTCCGGCGCCGACCTCGCCGTAGAGGCCGAAGCCGACCCGGTCGGCCACCGGGTCGCTGACCTTGTACTTCCACTCGGACGACACGCCCTGGAACTCGCTGCCGGTGGACAGCACTCCCGGCGCCGTCTCGGCTGCCGCCGCCGAGAAGTTCAGATAGAACGCGGACTGCAGGCGGTCGGTGAGCCCCCATTCCAGCTCGACGCGCTGGTCGAACCGAAGATAGAAGTCGTCCCGCCCGATGCGGGGCGTGGTCCACAGCTCGAGTTCGCGTGCGCCCGCCGGCAGCACGGCCGTCTCGTAGTTGAACGTGAAGTGGCGCTCGTTGGCATTCGCGGACGGCGCGAACGCGCCGGACACGATGGGGGTCGCGACCGCGGTGGCGGCGACGAGGTGACGAAACGACATCGGGCAACTCCTGAGG
>RFGE01000117.1 GCA_003696105.1 Deltaproteobacteria bacterium
CGTCCGCCGCGACGCCGCCGAGGCCGACAACGCCGTCCTCGTCGCGCACCGCGCCCGCGAGGTCGTCGCCCGCCGCAGCGCGACCGCGCGCCTCGTCGAGCGCCTCTTCCTCCTTGGCTTCCGCGAGCTGCGCGGGGCGCGCCGGGCCGTCGCTCGCTTCCGCCGCCGCCGGCGGTGCCGGTGCAGCGCGTACCGCGTCGGGGGCTCGCGCCTCCGTCGCGACCACGGGCCGCGCCATCCGGTCGTAGCCGCGCAAGTACAGCGCGCCCGCTACACCGCCGACGACGACCAGCGCGGCCACCGACGCGACGGCCGGGTGGCGCGCCACCGGCTCGAACCACGCGGCGATCCGGGCCCACAGGCCGGGCTCGCGTGCCGGCGCGGCCGGCGCCCGCTGCGCCGCTGCGTGCATCAGCCGCGCCGTCACGGCCGGCGGCGGCTCCTCCTGCTCGAGCGCGCCGAACGCCCGGCGCGTGCGCTCGAGCGCGGCGACCTCCGCCCGCAGGTCCGGATCGGCGTCGAGCCTCTTGCGGAACTCCTCGGCCTCCGATGCGGACAGTTCCCCGTACAGGTAGTCCACCATCAGGGCGTCGATTTCGGCGCTGCGGGGCATCGTTTCGGAACTGCTGAACTCCACTGTAACGCGGCCGCTAGCGAACCGCCACGGTCCGGCGTCTCCGAGCGCGGGCGCCCCCCGGCCGCGACGGGGACGGCGCACGGGGCTCGCCGGCATCGGAGCGGTCGCGTCGCGTCATGCCGGTGTAAACGCGCCGCGCCGGCCCCGGGTCTACCCTCGGTCAGGCCGATTTCCGGCCACTTCCGCGGCGCGCGCTGTATCGTGCCGGCATGTCTGCCTTCCGACCCGATGTGCTCGCCGGCCGCGTCGCCCTCGTCACCGGCGGAGGCACCGGCATCTGCAAGGGAATCGCCCGCGCGTTCGTGGACCACGGCGCCCGCGTGTGCATCACGAGCCGCCGCCAGGAGGTGCTCGACCAGGCCGCGGCTGACATCGGCGGCGATGTGCTGCCAATGGCCGCCGACGTCCGCGACCCCGACCAGCTCGCGCGCGTCGTCGCGGCGGCGGTCGACCGGTTCGGCAAACTGAACACGCTCGTCAACGGCGCAGCGGGCAACTTCCTCGCGCCGACCGCCGCGCTGTCCGCCAAGGGCTTTCGCACGGTCATCGAGATCGACCTGCTCGGCACGTTCCACGCCACCAAGGCCGCGTTCGATCCGCTGCGAGATTCGGGCGACGGCTGTATCATCAACATTTCGGCCACGCTGCACTATCACGGCACACCGCTTCAGAGCCACGCGGCCGCCGCAAAGGCCGGTGTCGATGCGCTCACCCGCAACCTCGCGGTCGAATGGGGGCCGTTCGGCATCCGCGCCAACGCGATCGCGCCGGGGCCGATCGGCGACACCGAGGGAATGCGCCGCCTCGCGCCGGGCGACATCGGCGCGAAGGTCGAGCGCCGCGTGCCGCTGCGGCGGCTCGGCCGCATCGACGACGTCGCCAACGCGGCGGTGTTCCTCGCGTCACCCGCCGCCGCGTACATCAACGGCGCCGTGCTCGTGGTCGACGGCGGCGACAGCGTCGCGCCTGGCCTCGCCGACCTGCTGTCGCCGTAGCGACGAGCCGAGCCGCCGGTCGCGGACGGAACCTCACCCGTGGCGCAACCAGGCCGCCAGCTCGCGCAACGTCGGGCGCTTGCCGTGGCGCAGGATGCCGATGCGGTAGATCCGTCCGGCGAGCCACACGACGACGGCAAGCGACCCGCACAGCAGCGCGAGCGACGCCGCGACGTCGCCGGCCGACGCGCCGCCGAGTACGAAGCGCATCGGCATTAGCACCGGCGACGAGAACGGAATCAGCGTGAGCAGCTCCGCCACGCCGCCGCGCGGATCGTTGGCGACGAACTGCGTGCACACCACCGGAATGACGAGCAGCATGACGACCGGCGTCTGCAGCTGCTGCGCCTCCTGGTCGCTGCTCACCATCGCGCCGATCGCCGCGTACAGCGCCGAGTAAAAGAAGTAACCGAACAGGAAGTACGCCAAGGTCACCGCGACGACGTCGAGCCCGACGCTCGGCAGGTCGACTCCGGCGCCGGAGAAGCCGAACCAGCCGAGGACGATCTCCCGGTACGTGAACAGCAAAAACGCGACGAACGTCCAGATGAACAGCTGCAGCAGGCCGACCGAACCGACGCCGACGATCTTGCCGAGCATCAACGGCACGGGGCGGATCGTGGACACGACGATCTCGACCACCCGGTTGGATTTCTCCTCGACTACGCTGCGCATGATGTTCACCGCGTACAGCAGGATCGCCATGTACAGCAGAAACATCGTCGCGTAGCCGACGACGAACGCACCAGTGCCCTCGGCGGGTTTGCCCGTTCCGGTGGTGAGACGCACGTCGAGGTCGACCGGCTGAGACAGCGCGAGGATCTGCGCGTCGGACAGTCCGTGCAGCCGGGCGCGCGCGACGAACACCGCCCGCTCGAGCAGTTCGTTTTCGATCACCTTCATCAGCGCGACGTTGGACGCGTTCGCGCCGCGATACACCGCCTTGCCGCCCGCGAGCAGATCCTCGGGCAACACCAGATATCCGTCGATCTGGCGCGCGCGGATGCGCTGCTCGAGCTCGGCGATCGGCGTGTCGGGGGGCACGCGCCGGATCGTGAACGGCGACGCGTCGACCGCGAACAACTCGCTCACCCGCTGCGGCGTGCGGTCGATGCACTCGATCGTCACGCCCTGTTCGATCGTTTTCTTGCCGAGGTATGCCGGGACCAGGATCAGCGCGAGCATGCCGATCGGACCGAGGACGGTCACGACGATGAACCACACGGTGCGCACGCGCACCGTGAACTCGCGCCGGCCGACGATCCACCACTGCGGGGTCACCGCGCGCCCTCCGCGGCCGCCGCGCCCACTCGGTCGACGAAAATCTGGTGCAGCGTCGGCTCCACGACCTCGAACCGGCGCAGCGGCACGTCTTCGGCGACGAGCGACCGCAACAGCGCGCGGGCGTCGGCGCCCGGCGTCAGCTCGACCTCGATGCGGTCGCGCACCGGCCGCCATGCCGCCACCAGCGCGTCGTCCCACGGCACGGTCGCGGGGTCGACATCGCCGTCGAACGCGATCGCCACGACGCGATCGCGCGCCGCCTGCCGCTTGATCTGCCCGAGCGGCCCGTCGACCACCTTGTTGCCGCGCGCGATGATGCACACGTCGTCCACGATCTGCTCGGCCTGCTCCATCAGGTGGGTCGAAAACAAGATCGTGCACCCGCGCTGCTTCTGCTCGGCGACGATCGACCGCAGCACTTCGGCGTTGATCGGATCGAGCCCGCTCCACGGCTCGTCGAGAATCAGCAGCTCCGGCTCGTGCAGCACTGCCGTGATGAACTGGATCTTCTGTTGCATCCCCTTGGACAGCTCCTGCACCTTGGCGGATCGCCAATCGGACAGGTCGAGCCGGTCGAGCCAGGCGTCGCCGCGCCGGACCGCGTCGGCCCGCGACAGCCCGCGCAGCTGCCCGAAGAACGCGAGCGTCTCGTCCACGCGCATTTTCGGATACAAGCCGCGCTCCTCCGGCAGGTAGCCGATGCGGCGCGCCGCGTCGCGACCGGGCGCGAGCGCGCCGAAAAGTTCGATCGTCCCCTCGTCGGGGCGAACGATGTCGTTGATCATCCGCAACGTCGTCGTCTTGCCCGCCCCGTTGGGGCCGAGGATGCCGTAGATCGAGCCGGCCGGCACGTCGAGCGACAGGCCGGACACGGCCGTGACGTCGCCGAACCGCTTGGTGACGGCGCGCAGGCGCAGCGCGACGGACACGACGCTACGCCTCCGCCGGCGGATGCGGCGGGCCCCCGAGAAGGTACAGCACCGCCATGCGCACGGCGACCCCGTAGGTGACCTGGTCGAGGATAACCGACCGCTCGCCGTCGGCCACGTCGGGCATCATCTCGACTCCGCGGTTGATCGGGCCGGGGTGCATGACGATCGCGTCCGGTTTGGCGCGGTCGAGCGTGCGCGCCGACAGACCGAAGTAACGCGCGTATTCGCGCGTGTTCGCGAACAGCGGCGCGCCTCCGAGGCGTTCGTTCTGGATGCGGAGCATCATGACCACGTCGGCGCCGTCGAGCGCCGCCGCGAGATCGTACACGACGCGCGTCCGCTCGCGGGTCACATCGCCACCGATCTGCTCGATCCCGCGCGGCATCATCGTCGCTGGCGCGCACAGCCGCACGTTCGCGCCCAGCTTGCACAGCGCCAGCACGTCGGACCGCGCGACGCGAGAGTGCGCGATGTCGCCCACGATGGCGACCTCGAGCCCGGCAATGCGTCCCTTGTGGCGCCGGATCGTCGCGCAGTCGAGCAGCGCCTGCGTCGGGTGTTCGTGACAGCCGTCGCCCGCGTTGATGACGGCCGCATCGACGTGGCCGGCGATCAGGTGCGGCGCGCCCGCCGCGCTGTGGCGCACGACGATCACGTCCGGGTTCATCGCTTGCAGGTTCCGCGCCGTATCGAGGACCGTCTCGCCCTTGGTGCGCGACGAACTCGATCCGCTGATGTTGACCGCGTCGGCGCTCATCCGCTTGGCCGCCAGCTCGAACGACACGCGCGTGCGCGTCGACGGCTCGAGGAACACGTTGAGCACCGTGCGACCGCGCAAAGTTGGCACCTTCTTGATCGGCCGCTCGGAGATGTCGACAAACGTGTCGGCCAGATCGAGAATCTGCAGGATGTCGGCGGCGTCGAGGGGCTCGATACCGAGCAGGTGGCGGTGAGGAAACGCGCGGCGTGGCTCCGTCATGACGTCACGGCGAGTCAGGGCTCGATTCGCGACCGCAACACGATGCGATCGTCCGGGTCGCCGGCCTCGGTGAGGCGAACGCGCACCGAGTCCGACGGTGTGGTCTCGACGGTGAGGCCGACGTAGTCGGCGCGGATCGGCAGCTCGCGCAGGCCGCGATCGACGAGCACCGCGAGCTGCACCGCCCGCGGCCGGCCGTAATCCATCAGCGCGTCGAGCGCGGCGCGCACCGTCCGGCCCGTGTACAGCACATCGTCGACGAGCACGACGCGGACACCCGACAGTTCGAACGGCAGCTCGGTCGGGCCGATCTCCGGACGCGGCAACCCCTCGAACACGTCGTCGCGGTACAGGGTGATGTCGACGGCACCCAGCGGCGGCTCGGTGCCCTCCAGGTCGGCGATGTGGCGCCGGAGCCGCTCGGCGAGAAACAGCCCGCCGGTGCGGATGCCGACCAGTGCGATGTCGACCGCACCGCCGTTGCGCTCGAGAATCTCGTTGGCGATGCGGCGCAGCATCCGCCGGATGCCGTCGGCGTCCGCCAACGTGCGCCGCTCGACCAAGTGGTCGTCTGGCGGCGGACGGCGGGGCGGGCGCGGGTTCACTGGCTCCAGCGAATAACGCGGTCGCGCGCCGCGGTCAAGAGCCCGCCCGCGGTACACTGGGGCCGTGGAGCCCGCTGCGAAGGCCGGCGACATCATCGATGCGCGCTACCGCATCGTGCGCATGATCGGACGGGGCGCGATGGCCGACGTATTCGAGGCCGAAGACACCCGCGACGGCGGGCTGGTCGCGCTCAAACTGCTGCGCGCCGCGGTGGCGCGCGACGCGGTGGCGCGCGAGCGATTTCGCGTGGAGGCGGAGGTCCAACGGCGCATCGTCCACCGCAACGTCGCGCGGATCTTCGACGCCGGCGTGTACCACACCAAACCCTACCTGGCGATGGAGTTGCTTCGCGGCCGGTCGCTGCTCACCGTGCTGCGCCAGGAGCGCACCGTGCCGCCGTTCCGCGCGGCGAGCTACGCATGGCAGGCGCTGCAAGGGCTGGCGGCGACGCACGCCGCCGGGGTGCTGCACCGCGACCTCAAGCCGGCGAACCTGATGCTCGAGCCGTCCGAGGGACCGATCGAACGCGTCGTCCTGATCGATTTCGGGTTCGCGTCGATCGGCGTGGCCACCGGGCTCACCGGCATCGGTTCGGTGGTCGGGACGCTGTCGTACCTCGCGCCCGAGCGGCTGCGCGGCCAGTCGCCGGACGGACGCGCGGACGTCTACGGCGTCGGCGTCATCCTGTACGAGCTGTTGGTCGGGCGCCCGCCGTTCGACGGCGGCGACGCGGAGATCATGCGCGGCCACCTGCAAGTCGAGCCGGTGCCGCCGTCGCGCGTCGCCCCCGATGCCGACATCCCACCGGCGCTCGAGCGCGTCGTCCTGCGCGCGTTGGCGAAGTTCCCGGAGTCGCGGTTCGGCAGCGCCGCCGAGATGGCCGACGCGATCGAGGCGGCGCTGTAGGGCTTTGCGGCGGCGCGTGGGCGCCGGCGCGCCAGCGACCTCGCGGGATGCGCGGCGAGGATCGCTGCCACACCGGCGCGCGCGAGGACGCGCGCCGCCGAACGGCCCGCGCCCGCGCGCCGCTGGTCGGCCGCGCATCGCAACCGGGCCCGACCGCGATGTGCCACGCCCCGCTATGCGTGCTCGCGCGCGAACTCCGCGACGGCGGCGTCGAACGCGCGCGGCGCGTCGGCGTGCATCATGTGGCCGGCGCCGGTCAGGGTAACGCGCCGCACGTTCGGCAGCGCCGCCTCGAGCGCCGCCAGCGCCGGCGCGAAGTAGGCCGGCGACCGATCGCCTCCGACGAGCAGGACCGGACACGCCACCGCGGCGAGGGCCGCGTAGTCGAGGTCGTAGGCGGCCAGCGCCGCCGCGTCAGCCCGGATCTGGCGGTGCAGCGCGGCGGCGCGCTCGCGCACGCGGCGCGGCAGGCGCGCGTAGGCCTCGTCGCCGAGCACGGCGCGCAAGAACACCGCCGCTGCAGCGGGTCCGCCGCGCTCGCGGTACACGTGGTCGAACCGGGCGAGGAACGCATCGAGGTCGCCGGCGGCCGGCGGTGCGATGCCGCGGGCGGCGAGGAACGCGCGGGCCGGTCCCGGCGGCAGCGGCGGTTCGCACAACACCGCGCCGCGCACGCGCGCCGGCCACGCGCGCGCAAGTTCGAGGGCGACGACCGCGCCGAAGCTCGAGCCGACCACGGTGCACGGCGCCAGGCCGTGGCGTTCGATCAGGTCCGCCAGGTCCGCGGCGTGGTCGCCGACGGTGATTCCGTCGTCCGCCCGCCTCGTGTACAGCAGCAGCCGGCACGAGCGCGCCAGCGTACGGCGTTGGATCGCCCACGCCTCCGCGTCGGTCGCGCTGCCGTGGACGAGCGCGACGGGCGGACCGGCCCCGACGACGCGCGCACTGAACGCGGCGGCGACCGCGCTCGGAGCCGGGTTCAACTCGGACGTCACGCGATCAACTCGCGTCCGCGCCGCCCGCCCCCGGATCGCCGCCAGGCGCCGGCTCCGCGAGCCGCTGCGTCGCCTCCTGCAGCGCCGCTTCCGCCCCGCTCAGTTGGGCGAGCGCGCGCTCGGCCGCATCGCGCTCCGGGTCCACCGCCGGCCGCGCCGGTCGCTGTGCGACGAACGCACGCAGTCGCTCGCGCGCCTCGCGCACCGCGTCTCGCGCCTGGCGCGCCGCCGCCGCGGCCGCTCCGAACGTCTCCTTCACCGGCACTTTCACGGGATCCTCGCGCGCCTCCCCGCGTGGTTCGCGTCCTCGCACCTCCATTATAGCCCGGCCAGCGCGTCCGGATCGGTCACCGGCTCGAGGCACGTCTGCCCGCGACACACGTACGCCCGCGCGCGCCCGTCGGGCGCCGGCTCCTTGCCGGCGAGCACCGACGGCGCAGCCCACGGACCGGCGAGGCACCGCGCCGGCGCATAGGCGCGGCGCGTCGCCGCGAGCAGCGCCTCGCGCCCCGCGCCGGCGGTCACGACCACCTGTTCGCCGTGCAGGTAGTCGTCCGCCGCCGCGAGCAGCCGGGCCGCGACCAGCGGCGACAGGTCGCGCGCGCGGCGCGCCAGGTAGCGCTCGGCCAGGTCGACCGAACGCGTGTCCCCCGCGACGTGCCCGATCCGGACCAAGTTCGCCACCGTGACCGCCGCGCCCGACGGCAGCGCGCCGTCGTGGTGCGACTCGGGCCGGTGGATGAGCGCGTCGCCGCCGTCGTCCGGCGTCAGGTAGAACACGCCGCCGTCGACATCTTCATAAAACCGGTCGACGACCGCGGCGACGAGCGCGGCGCCGCGATGCCACCACGCGGCGTCCTCGGTGAGTTCGGCGAGGCGCAAAAACGCCTCGGCGCAAAACGCGTAGTCGTCGATCGTCCCGTCGAGATCCTTGCCGAGCACCCGCGCGACGCGATCGCCGTCGACCATGCGCTCGGCCAGGAACCGGCCGACCCGCAGCGCCAGCGCGCGCGCCGGTTCGTACCCGGTCGCCTCGTACGCGCGGACCAGCCCGGTGACGGCCAGCGCGTTCCACGCCGCGAGCACCTTCGTGTCCGTCGCCGGGTGCACGCGCCGGTCGCGCACCTCGAACAGCGCTGCGAGCAGCCGGTCGATGCGCGCCTCCTCCTCCGGGTCGCCGTCGGGGGTCACGCGCCGCAGGTGCGTCGTGCCCCCCTCGAAGTTGCCGGCGTCGGTGACGCCGAACGCGCGCGCGATCACCTCGGCATCGTCCGGCCCGAGCGCGTCGCGCAGCTGCGCCGGCGTCCATACGTAGTACTTGCCTTCCTCGCCCTCGCTGTCGGCATCCTGGCTCGCGTACAGACCGCCGGACGCGTGCGACATCTCGCGCACCAGCCACGCGGTCGTCTCGCGGATCACGCGCTCGTAGCGCGGGTGGCCGGTGAGCGCGAACGCATCGCCGTAGATCGCGAGGAGCTGGGCGTTGTCGTACAGCATCTTTTCGAAGTGTGGGATGTCCCAACGCTCGTCGACGCTGTAGCGGGCGAACCCGCCGCCGACGTGGTCGTACAGGCCGCCCCGGGCCATCGCCATGCACTGGCGCAAAAACGCCTCGCGCGCCGGCTCCCCGTGCGGCAGCCGCCCGGCGCGGGCGAGCAGCGCGTGAGCCGACGACGACGGGAACTTCGGCGCGCCGCCGAAGCCGCCGTGGTGCGGGTCGCTGCGCTGCACGAGGAAGCGTCCGGCGGCGACGATCGTGTCGGTCGACAGCGCGGCCGGCGACGCGCCGCCGGCGCGCCCGCGGTAGTGCGCGTCGATCGCGCGCAGCCCGTCGAGGATCGCGTCGACGTTGTGCTGCACCTTGTCGCGCTCGTTGCGGTACAGGTCGGCCAGGATGCGCAGAACCTGGCGAAACCCCGGGCGGCCGTAGCGCTCCTCGGGCGGGAAGTAGGTGCCGACGAAGTACGGCTTTCCGTCCGGCGTGCACCACGCCGACAGCGGCCAGCCGCCGCCCTGGCCGAGCACTTGAATGGCGGTCATGTAGATCTGATCGACGTCCGGCCGCTCCTCCCGGTCCACCTTGACGTTGACGTACAGCTCGTTCATGAGCGCGGCCGTCTCCGGGTCCTCGAACGACTCGTGCGCCATGACGTGGCACCAGTGGCACGCCGCGTAGCCGATCGACAAGAAAATCGGCTTGTCCTGCCGCCGCGCGGCCTCGAACGCCTCCGGCCCCCACGGATACCAGTCCACCGGGTTGTCGGCGTGCTGCAACAGATACGGCGAGGTCTCGCCAGCGAGTCGGTTAGGCATTTGCAAATCCCTTGAATGATTGGAAAAACGCCCCAAAGCCGCGGTTGACCCGCCGGGGCCGGTCAGCTAAAAGAGCGCACCCATTACGTGAGTAGCACATGACCAGCGAAACCCCGCCCGACAACGTCCAGCCGATCGCGCTCGAGGAGGAGATGCGCTCGTCCTTCATGGACTACGCGATGAGCGTGATCGTGTCCCGCGCGCTGCCAGATGCGCGCGACGGCCTCAAGCCGGTTCACCGCCGCATCCTGTATGCGCAGCGCAACCTGTCGAACTATTGGAACCGGCCCTACCTTAAATGTGCGCGCGTGGTCGGCGACGTGATCGGCAAGTACCACCCGCACGGCGACGCCGCCGTCTATGACGCGCTCGTGCGCATGGCGCAGGACTTTTCCATGCGCTATCCGCTGATCGACGGCCAGGGCAACTTCGGGTCGATGGACGGGGACCCGCCCGCGGCGATGCGCTACACCGAGTGCCGCATGTCGCGGCTGGCGTCGGAGCTGCTCGCCGACATCGACAAGGAAACCGTCGACTGGCAGCCGAACTACGACGACAAGGAACTCGAGCCGGTCGTGCTGCCGGCCAAGTTCCCCAATCTGCTCGTCAACGGCTCGTCGGGCATCGCCGTCGGCATGGCGACCAACATCCCGCCGCACAACATGGGCGAGGTCATCAACGCCACCCTGGCGCTGCTGCGCGATCCGGACGTGAGCGACGACGTGCTGCTGTCGCTCGTGCCGGGTCCCGACTTCCCGACGGGCGGCATCATCCACGGCCGCGAAGGCATCTTGCGCGGATACCGGCTCGGCCGCGGCAGCATCGTCGTGCGCGGCCGCGCGACGATCGAGGAGATTCGCAAGGACCGCGAGGCGATCGTGGTCCACGAGATCCCGTACATGGTCAACAAGGCGCGCATGATCGAGACGGCCGCGCAGCTCGTGCGCGACAAGAAGCTCGACGGCATCTCCGACATCCGCGACGAATCCGACCGCACCGGCGTCCGCGTCGTGTTCGAGCTCAAGAAGGACGCGAACGCGCAGGTGGTGCTCAACCACCTGTACAAGATGACGCCGCTGCAGACGAGCTTCGGCATCAACATGCTCGCGATCGTCGACGGGCGGCCGCAGGTGGTCACGTTGCGGCGCGCGCTGGAGGTGTTCATCGAGCACCGGCGCGAGGTGGTCACGCGCCGCTCGCGCTACGAGCTGCGCCAGGCGCGCGAGCGGCGTGAGATCGTCGAGGGCCTCGGGCTCGCGGTCATCCAGATCGACCGCGTGATCGACATCATCCGGTCGTCGAAGGACACCGACGAGGCCAAGGCGAGACTGCTGCAGGAAAAGATGGGCGGACTCGACGGGTTCCTCGAGCGCGCCGGCCGCCCCGCCGAGGAGGTCGAAGCGGCGCGCGCCGCCGGATTCACCTACCTCACCGAGCGTCAGGCTCAGGCGATCCTCGACATGCGACTCGGTCGCCTCACCGGCCTCGAACGCGAAAAGCTCGAAGCCGAATACAAGGAGCTGTGGGAAAAGACCGACTACCTCGAGGGCATCTTGCGCAGCGAAACCCGGCTGCGCGAAGTGATCCAACAAGAACTCGAGGACGTGCGCGATCAGTTCGCCGACGAGCGGCGCACCGAGATCGTCGACGACGGCGCGGAGATCCACATCGAGGAACTCATCGACCGCGAACAGATGGTCGTCACGCGCACGCACAAGTCGTACATCAAGCGCACGCCGGTGTCCGAATACTCGGCGCAGGGCCGCGGCGGTCGCGGCATCTACGGAGCCGCCGCATCCGCCGACGACGACTTCGTCGCAGACCTGTTCGTCGCCAACACGCACGACGACTTGCTCATCTTCACGAACACCGGGCGCGTCTACTGTCGCAAGGTGTACGAGCTGCCGGCCGGCGCGCGCACCGCGCGCGGCAAGACCATCCAGCAGGTCGTCGAGATGCAACCGGGCGAAACCGCGCTCGGCATGCTCGCGATCAAGGAGTTCGACCCGAACCTGTTCGTGTTGTTCGCGACCGAGTCCGGCGTCGTCAAGAAGACGCAACTGAAGGCCTACGCAAACGTGCGCCGCACCGGCATCAAGGCGATCAACATCGACGAGGGCGACCGCCTGGTCGACGTGCGCCTCACGACCGGCGACATGGACGTGCTGCTGTGCACCCGCAACGGCCAGGCGATTCGGTTCTCCGAGACGCAGGTGCGGCCGATGGGCCGCGAGGCGCGCGGCGTCCGCGGCATCGCGTTGCGCGACGGCGACGCGGTCGTCGGCATGGGCGTGTTCGAGCACGACGCGGCCGACACCGTCGCGATCGTGTGCGAACGCGGCTACGGCAAGCGGACGGCGCTGTCCGAGTTTCCGCGCAAGAACCGCGGCGGCTACGGCGTCATCGCGATCAAGACGACGTCGCGCAACGGCCCGGTCACCGGGGTCCGCGTCGTGTCGGACAGCGACGAACTCATCTTCATCTCGAGCGTCGGCAAGCTGATCCGCGTGCGCGCGGCCGACATCTCCGTGCTCGGCCGACCGACCCAGGGCGTGCGCATCATGCGCGTCGGTGACCAAGAGATCGTCACGTCGATGGAGCGGCTGGCCGACGCCGACGACGACGGCGGCGCCGACATTGAACGCGCGACGCCCGACGCGGCGGACGACGACGACGACGGCGACGCGGCTCCCGAGCCGGCCGACGACGACGCGACGGTCCCGCACGAGCTCGACGCCGGCGAGACGGAGCGCGTCCCGGCTCCGCCGCTCGGCGACGGCGACGGTCAGGAGGACGGCGATGCGTGAATCGGCCCGGTTGTTCGAAGCGTCGCGCGCGGTCATCCCCGGCGGCGTCAACTCGCCCGTCCGCGCGTGCGGCTCGGTCGGCGCCGACCCGCTGTTCATCTCGCACGGCGACGGCTGCACGATCTACGACGTCGACGGCAACGCCTACGTCGACTACGTCTGCTCGTGGGGGCCGCTCATCCTCGGCCACTGCCACGAGGAGGTGCTCGACGCGATCGCCGACGCCATGCGTAGCGGCACGACCTTCGGCGCGCCGACCGAGCTGGAGCTCGCGTTCGCGCAGGCCGTGGTCGACGCGGTGCCGTCGATCGACAAGGTGCGCGCCGTGTCCAGCGGCACCGAAGCGACGATGTCGGCGCTGCGGTTGGCGCGCGGGTTCACCGGCCGCGACAAGATCGTGAAGGTCGACGGCGGCTACCACGGGCACGCCGACTGTCTGCTGGTGGCGGCCGGCTCGGGGGCGGCGACGCTCGGCATCCCGGGATCCGCGGGCGTGCCCGCGGGGGCGGCCGCGGACACGCTTCTGGTGCCGTTCAACGACGTCGCCGCGGTCGAAGCCGCCTTCGACGCGCATCCCGACCAGATCGCGGCAGTCATCGTCGAGCCCATCCCGGGCAACATGGGCGTCGTGCCGCCGGCACCGGGGTACCTGCAGGCGCTGCGCGACCTCACGGCCGCGCGCGGCGCGCTCCTGATCTTCGACGAGGTGATCAGCGGCTTCCGCGCCGCGTACGGCGGCGCGCAGCAGCTCTACGGCGTCGTGCCGGACCTCACCTGCCTCGGCAAGATCGTCGGCGGCGGGCTGCCGGCCGCAGCGTTCGGCGGGCGCGCCGACATCATGGACCGCCTCGCGCCGCTCGGGCCGGTCTACCAGGCCGGCACCCTCAGCGGCAACCCGCTCGCGATGGCGGCCGGCGCCAAGACGCTGGAGATCCTCCGGCGCCCGGGCACGTACGACCGCCTCGAGGAACTCGGCGCGTTGCTCGAGCGCGGCCTGCGCGAGGCGGTCGCCGCGGCCGGCGTGCCGGCCTGCATCCACCGCGTGGGCTCGGTGCTCACCCTGTTTTTCTGCGAGGGTCCCGTGACCGATTACGCCAGCGCGAAGCGGGCGGACACCGGGCGGTTCGCAGCGTTTTACCGGGCGATGCGCGACCGGGGGATCTACCTGCCGCCGTCGCAGTTCGAGGCCTGGTTCCTGTCGCTGGCGCACGGAGAGGACGAGATTGCCCTAACCGTCGAAAAAGCCACGGAATCTTTGAAACTGATCGCCGGCTGAGCGGCATCTTTCAACCGGATTGACGACCCTCGCCGCACCGTGTTACGAGTGCGCGCCGAACGGAGGCCCGCATCGACGAGACGTCCAGGACCCACGCTCAGCGCACCATCCGCCGCTTCTGGCGCGCCGCCTCGCTCGCGTCCGTCGGACTCGAGATGGGGATCGCGGTCGCCATCGGCTGGTGGATCGGCCGCTGGCTCGACGACCGATTCGGCACGACCCCGTGGTTGATGGTGCTGTTCGTGCTGTTCGGCGTCGGCGCCGCGTTCAAGGCCGTCATCCGCACCGCCCAGGACATCCAGCGACACCAGCAATCCGAAGACGACCCGGACCGACCATGAACCCGCGCACCCTCGCGCGCATCGAGCGCATGAACTACGCCCTCACCGCCGGTGCGGCGGTGCTGGGTGCGCTCGTGCTCGACCGGCCCCATGCGATCGGGCTGACGGTCGGCGCGCTGGTCGCGAGCGTCAACTTCTCGGTCATCCGCCACCTCGTCGGCCGGCTGTTCGACCGGCGGGACGCGGCCGCCGCGAGCCGGCGCCGCGCGGCGATGCTGTTCATCCCGAAGATGGCCGCACTGATGGCGGTCGTGTTCGTGGCCATCCACTACCTGCCGCTGTCGGCGGTCGCCTTCGCCGTCGGCTTCTCCACCTTCATCCTGTCGATCGCGATCGAATCGATCCGGTTCGCCGCGACGCACTGACCCGGCTACGACCATGGGCGAACACGATACCTGGTACGACCTACTGTACAGCTTCCCCGGCTTCGAGCAGGCCTCGCGGTCGCTGCGCCACTGGCTCGGGCGTACGCCGGACGCCGAGTACTCGTGGAAGTGGCTCATGTTCGGTGACTCGCACTGGACGCTCACCCACGTCTTCGGCGCGTTGCTCGTGTTTCTGTTCGTCCTCGTCGGCGCGGT
Organism: Deltaproteobacteria bacterium; assembly: GCA_003696105.1. Classification (NCBI taxonomy): domain Bacteria; kingdom Pseudomonadati; phylum Myxococcota; class Myxococcia; species Deltaproteobacteria bacterium. The sequence continues at coordinate 14,653 of RFGE01000117.1, forward strand.
GAAGTTCCGCGCGGCGATGACCGGCGACGACCGCCTCGTTCCGCCCGGGCGGCTGAGCCTGCGCAACGTGTTCGAACTGCTCACCGAAGCCACCTTCAACATGATGGCCGGGGTGATGGGCGAAAAGAACGCCAAGCGGTTCTTGCCGCTCATCGGATCGCTCGCGCTGTTCATCCTGTTTTCGAACCTGTTGGCGCTGATTCCCGGCTTCGCGCCGCCGACCGACACGCTCAAGACCAACCTCGCGCTGTCGGTCGTCGTGTTCCTGGCGACTCACTACTACGGGGTCAAGGAGCACGGACTCGCCTACTTCAAGCACTTCATCGGGCCCATGCCGGCGCTCGCGCCGCTGATGCTGCCGATCGAACTCATCAGCCACATCGCACGCCCGGTATCGCTGGCCTTGCGCCTGATGGGGAACATGGCTTCCGACCACAAGGTCGTCGCCTCGTTCTTCGCGCTGGTGCCGCTCCTGATCCCGGTGCCCTTCCTCGTCCTCGGAACGCTCGTCTCTGTCGTCCAGGCGCTCGTGTTCTGCCTGTTGTCGACGGTCTACATCTCGATGGCGGTCGCGCACGACCACTAAACACAACCAGGGAGTCCAGTACCAATGACACGCAAATCCAAGTTCCTCCTCACGTTCACGATGAGCCTTCTCGCGATGGGCCTGAGCGCTGTCGCCTTCGCGCAGGGCGACGCCGCGGCCCTCGACCCGGAAGCGGCCACGGCCGTCGCCAAGTTCGACGCCGCGGCGTGGGTCGCCATCGCGTCGGCTGTCGCGATCGCGCTGGCGGCATTCGGCGGCGCGCTCGGTCAGGCCCGCGCGGCGGCGACCGCGCTCGAGGGCATCGCGCGCAACCCCGGCGCCGCCGACAAGCTGTTCACGCCGATGATCCTGGGGCTCGCGCTGATCGAGTCGCTCGTCATCTACGCGCTCATCATCGCGTTCCTGCTCGTCGGCAAGGTTCCGAGCCTGTAGGCCCGGCACCGCTGGCATCGACGCCCGGTCGCGCATTGCCGCGGGTTGCGGATGCGCGCTGCGCGCCGATGGGCGGTGTCCGCCCGCACGCCGGTCGCGGTGCGCCGCTTCGGGCGCGCCGCGCGGACGCCGAACGGCCCGCGCAGCGCGCACGCGGCGTCGCCCGCCGGACTCGCCGGCGGCGGCCGCCGCCCGAGCGGTCGCCGGCGCGTCACGGAACGAGGGCGGTTCACCGTCCGTCGAAACAGCCTCGCACGGCCCGAGCCGCGCGGGGCTGTTTCGTTCCGGCGCCGGGCTGCCGCCGGTGCGCGCACGGGCGCCGCGGCCGTCTCGCCACTACGCCGAGTCGCCGGCGACCAGCGGGCCGCCGACCACGCGCAGACCACGCCCCCCCGCCCGCACGTACGCGCGGTCGACGCGCAAGCGCACCACGACCCGGAGCCCGCCCCACTTGCGGGCGCCGGCTTCCGCCTCCACCTGCGCGGCGGCCCGCTCGGCATCTCGCCACGCGGCGATCACCGCGGCGGCCGTGTCCGCGTCGGCGACGCGCACGCCCACCAGGCTGGTGGGCGCCGGCTCCGACACCGCCAGCCCGGCCTCGCGCAGCGCGCGCAGGAGGACCTGTCGCGCGGCCGCCGCGGCCCCGTCGACATCCCGCGCTCCGGGCCGCGGCGCCGCGGGGATCAGCTCCACGAACACGCCGACCGCGGCGCGCACGTCGGCCGGCGCTCCGCCCGGCGGCGACGTGTCGGCGGCGGCCGCCGCGCGCAGCGCATCGCACAGATCGACGGCCGACGAAAACCGCTGCGCCGGATCCTTCGCCAGCGCCCGCAACACGACGCGCTCGACCGCCGCGGGAATCGGCGCAAATCGGCTCGGCGGCGGCGGCGGCGCCGTGGCGTGGAGCATGGCCACGTCCACCGGACCGCGCCCCTCGAATGGGTAGCGGCCGGACAGCAGGAAATACGCGAGCACGCCGAGCGCGTACACGTCCGTCCGCGCGTCGACGGTGCCGCCGCACACCTGCTCGGGCGCCATCGCGCGCGGCGTTCCGATGCGGCGCCGACTGCGGGTGAGCCGCGCGAGGCCGTCGCGCGTGAGCAGCCGCGCGACGCCGAAGTCGACCAGTTTGACCCGCTCCGCGCCGCCGCGCCGGTCGATGAGCACGTTGCTCGCCTTGATGTCCCGATGGATCACCCCGACCGCGTGGGCCGCGTGGGCGGCGCTGCACACCGGCGCCACCAGTTCGATCGCTCGCGAAAGCGGCAGCGGCCCCTCCCGTTCGACGACCTCGTCCAGCCGCGGGCCGTCGATCCGCTCCATCGCGAAGAACGGCCGATCGCGATAGTGGCCGAACTCGTACACCTCGACGACGTTCGGGTGCGCGATGGACGCGACGGAACGAGCCTCGGTGACGAACCGCTGCACCATCTCGGCCGACTGCGACAGCTCCGGGTGCAGTACCTTCACCGCGGCGCGACGGCCGAGGACGCGATGCTCGGCCTCGTACACGGTCCCGCACCCGCCGGCGGCGATCTCGCTCCGCACGATGTAGTCGCCGACGAGATCGCCGGCTGCGATGTCCCGCTCGACCGGGCACGGCGGCACGGGCGCCGCCCCGTCGGGCGGCAACTCCACCGTGCTGTGCTCCGGCAGGGCGCCGAGGGACTGCGGACACGCGGAGGGGTCGTACGACGACATGCGCTTGCGGTGTATCGCAATCGCGGCGGAGGCGCCGTAGGTGAAATCCCCCTCATGCCGCAAGTTGTTCCGCACTGCCGACGTGTGCCGGCAACGCGGCCGGCCCCACCATGTAGACTGCGCCCACCGATGCCCCGTTCGACCGACACGGCTCGCCGTGCGCCTGCACGCACCGGGGCCGACTCGACCCGCACCGAGGCCATCTCGGGCGCAGACTCGGTGCGCGACCTGATCCGTCGCTTCCGCGTCGAGGTGTTCGCCGGCCCGGACGCCGGCCTCGCGCGCACATCCGACGGCCCGCGCATGCTCGTCGGCAGCCACCCGACGTGCGACCTCGTGTTGTCCGACCGCGCGGTCTCGCGTTTTCACTGCGAGATCGCGGTCGACGGCGCGACCGCGACGATTCGCGACCTCGACAGCCGCAATGGCACACGCGTCGACGGGGTCGACGTCGTGCAGGCGCGAGTGCGCAACGGGTCCACCATCTCGGTCGGCCGCGATCAGCTGCGCTTCTACCTCGGCGAGGACCACGTGGCCGTGCGCCTCGCCAACCGCGACCGGTGGGGCAAACTGGTCGGTCGGTCGCGGGCGATGCGCGCCGTGTTCGCCGTACTCGAACGCGCGGCGGCAACCGATGCGACCGTGCTGCTGTACGGCGAGACGGGCACGGGCAAAGAAGCCGCCGCCGAATCGATTCACGCCGAGAGCGCACGCCGACGCGGCCCGTTCGTCGTCGTCGACTGCAGCGCGATCCCGTCGACGCTGATCGAAGCCGAGTTGTTCGGCCACGCAAAGGGCGCGTTCACCGGCGCCGAGGCCGATCGCGTCGGCGCCGTCGAATCGGCCAACGGCGGCACCCTGTTCCTCGACGAAATCGGCGAACTGCCGGCCGCGCTTCAGCCGGCCCTGTTGCGGGTGCTCGAGCGGCGGGAGATCAAGCGGGTCGGCGAGCCGTTCTACAGGCCGGTGGACGTTCGCGTCGTCGCCGCGACCAACCGCGACCTGCGCGCGGAGGTCAACGCAAACGCATTCCGCGCCGACCTGTACTACCGGCTCGCGGTCATCACGGTGCGGTTGCCGTCGCTGCGCGAGCGCCGCGACGACATTCCGCTGCTCGTCGCCGAGCTACTGTCGCGCGCCGGCGTCGACGGCGACGCCGCGGGCTTGGTGACCGATCGGTTCCTGTCGGACCTGCAACGCTACAACTGGCCGGGCAACGTGCGCGAGCTGCGCAACCACGTCGACCGGTGCCTTGCGCTGCGAGAACAGGTCCCGCCCGGTACGGACGCCACCGAGGTGCCCGGCACGGACAGCGGCGCCGTCGACCTGACCGTGCCACTGCGCGTGGCCCGCGACGAATGCGCGCGCGCATTCGAGCGGCGCTACCTGCAGGCCGCGCTCGACCACCGCGGCGGCAACGTGACCGCGGCGGCCCGCACCGCCGGCATCGACCGCGTGTACTTTCACCGGCTGCTGCGACGCCACGGCCTACGGTAGCGGGCCGCGACCCCGGCCGCTGCGCCATCCGGATCGCACGACGCCACGGCCTCGAGCAGCTCGCGGCGTCGGATCGGTCGCCGGGGCTTCCCTTGCGTCCGCGGCCCGTCGAGCCGGCGACGCCATCGCGGCAGCGGATCGGCGCGAGGCGGTGCCGCGCCTCTGTGATCTGAGTCATGGTTGACAGCGGTCGCACCGATTCCAATATGATGCGTGGCCATCCGGCAACATGAGCGCGGGCCAGATCGGCGGCGCGACCTCCGCCGTCGGCCTGTACGGAAAAGGAGTGGACGACGACAGATGAGGCGTTCGATTGAGTTTGGTTCGTGTCTGGTGGTCCTTTTCATTGCAGCCTGCTCGGGAGACGCCGGCTCGTCGGGCGGCGTTGACGCCGGCGACGACGTCGACGCCGGCGGCTGCGCTCCCGGCAGCGGCCCCACGTATCACTCCGGCGTGATCGATAGCGACGAGACGTGGACCGCGGCCACCAGCCCGCACGTCGTACGGGCAACCGGCGGGCGGCTGGTCGTCCGCAACGGCGCCACGTTGACGATCGAGCCCTGCGTCGAGGTCCGGCTGGAGGAAGGCGCCAGCATCACCGTCGGAGAGGGCGGCGAAGCGGGGCATCTCGTGGCCGTGGGCACGGCGGCGCAGCCGATCGCCTTCCGCGACGACGGCGCCCGCTGGGACCAGCTCCTCGTCGAGGCGCCCGGCGAACTCCGGCTGGCGTACGCCACCTTCACCGGCGGCGGCGGCGACTCCATCACGTACGACGGCGCCACGATCGTCGTCGATGGCGACTCCGAGCCGCCGTTGGATCCGATCGCGTTCGTCGACCACGTGCGCGTCGAGAACTCAGCCGGCTACGGCATCCTCGTCCGCCGCACGGGCGCGTTCGTCGACGGCTCGGCGGACCTCGTCGTGACCGGCTCGGGCGCCGACCTTGCCGACGCCCCGGCCCCCGTGCTCATCACGGCCGAGGCGATCGGGACGCTGCCGGAGGGTGACTACACGGGCAACGCCGTGGACGAGATCCGGATCGAGCATGGCCCCGCGAACAGCGCGATCACGGTGGACACCACGTTCGCCGGCCGCGGCGTGCCGTACCACGCTCCCGAGGGCATCACGGTCGCCCGGGCCATCGGCGCCGAAGCCGACCCGGCGCCCACTCTCACCGTCGAGCCCGGCGTGACCATCCAGTTTGGGCCCGGCAGCGAACTCGCCATCGGGACCGACACGATCGATCACGGCACGCCTGGCGGACTGAATGCAGTCGGGACCGCCGATGCTCCTATCGTGTTCACGTCGGACGCCGAATCCCCCGCCGCCGGCGATTGGGTGGGCATCGTATTCCGCGAGCCGCCGCAAGGTGCGACCAACGCGCTCGAGCACGCCGTCATCGAGTACGCCGGAGGCGACTGCTCGTGCGGGGGCTGGTCTTGTCCGGCGGTGCTCTCCGGGGACGACCAGGACCTTCCCGAGGATGCGGCCGTACTCATCTACAGCTGGCCGCCGCCGGCGTCGTTCATGACGAACTGCACCATCCGGCACAGCGCGGGCTGGGGCGTGCTGCGCGGCTGGACGGGCGCCGCGATCGACTTCGAAGCCGGCAACACGTTCGAGGACGTGGCCTACTGCGCGCAAACGACACCGCAGAGCCCGGGCGCCGAACCGTGCCCCGGGTCGCCCTATACCTGCACGCCGTAGCGCCATCGGACGCATACGCCGCCGCGTGGGGCCTGCGCGTCGGCTCGTTCCGGGCCGGCACGCAGGCCCCACGTGCCGCCGCCATCGCGGTACCATCCATCATGGTGCCGCTCACGGTCGACGATCTGTACGCCCTCGCGCCGGGGGAAAAGCACGGTAAGCGCCGAACCGGTGACGACTCTCTGTGTCCCGTCGCGGCGCTCGCATTCGATGACGAAGGCGGCGTGCACACCGTCGTGCGCATCGTCGACCCGGACAAGAAGGATGTCGTGCTGTACGACGCGGTTCGGCACGCGCCGTGGGATCGGATCGAGTCGCTGCTCCTGTCGCCGACGGGCGATCACATCGCCTACGCCGGCAAGAAGGGCAAGCAGTGGCACGCGGTGGTCGATGGTCGCGAGGGTCCCCCGTTCGACGAAGTGATGCTGTTCGAGCACGGCCCCGGCGGCCGCATCGCCTACATCGGTCGCACCAAGAAGCGCTGGCACGCCGTCGTCGACGGCGACGTCGGCGAGGCGTTCTCCAAGGTCGACCCTCCCGTCTGGTCGGCCGCCGACGGCGGTTTCCGCTACGCCGCCAACCGCGGCGGCAACTTTGACCGCTACGGGCTCGGCGGGGGCGGCACCTGGGCGTTTTTCGTCGACCGCCGCGAGGTCGACGGTGCGGCGCCGGCGCCCGTTGACCGCTGGCGGGTCGAACGCGTCGACGGCGGGCAACGGGTCTCGGTCGACGGCGTGGCCGGCGATGTCCTCGACGTGGTGGGCTACTTCGCGCAAAGCGACGACGGCGCTCACTGGGCGTATCTGGGCGACCGCGGAGGCGTGCGCTACCTGATCGTGGACGGCGACGTGCGCGACGAGTTCGAGCCCGGGATCGAAACGGGGCCGGTGTTCAGCCCCGACGGTTCGCGCCTCGCCTACTACGGCGAGCGCGACGGTCAGCCGTTCGCCTGCATCGACGGCGAACGCGTCGGAGGCAATTGGGACGGGGTGGACGCGATACGGTTCAGTCCCGACTCGCAGCGAGTGGCCTTCGTCGCGCGTGACGGGACCGACCAGCGTTGGGTCGTGGACGGCCAACCCGGCCCGCTGTTCGACGAGCTCACCTACGACATGCACGACACCCCGTTTACCTGGAGTCGCGACAGCCGCCACTTCGCCTACGTCGGCGCGCGCAAGAAAAAGCACGTCATCGTGGTGGACGGGGAACCCGCCGGCGATCCGTTCGTCGAGTTGGTGACCTGGCAGCGCGACCCGGCCGGCGACCGCATCGTCGGGATCGCCCGGACCAAGCCGGGATTCGTCCGCGCCGAAGTCGATCTGCGCTGAGCGACCCCCACGCGGTCGCCATACCTCCCGTCAACGGTCGCGCACCCCGGCTCGCTCGCCGAGCACGCGCGCCAAAGCGCCGGTGCCCGGTGTCAGCGGAGCATACCTCGTGCGGCATGACGTCGACGCCCCCGGCCCGCACCGCGACGCCGCGCAATCCGCGATCGATACGAGCCGGCGAGCGGGCTACACGGTTCGCGCCGTCGGCATCGCGGGCAACAAGGCCACCTTGTTCAGTTCGGTCTGAACGATCGCCTGGCCGATCACGTGCAGGAAGAACAGCAGGAGGAACGCCACGGCTGCGCTCATGCTCTTGCCGGTGACTCGCTCTACGCCCGTCGACCACCGCCACATCCACCAGATGTTGACGAGCGGCACGAACACCAGCCAAGCCGTCGGGATCCCCGCACCGCGCGCGTTCATGTCGTTCGTCGTGCGAAAGAGCCAGACCACGCTTGCGATGCCGCAGGTAATCACAAACAGCACGAGCCACAGCGCAATGTTGTGTTGCCGCATACTGCTTGCCTCCGTCGACCTGACGATCACGGCCGCTCGCCGCGCACCGGCCGGCGGCCGCGCCTGCGCGGCGAGCAAGCCATAGCGAAGCCTGTGGAACCGGGCAACGTCCGGACGGGGCCGCTGAAGGCCTCGGTCGCGCCGATGGGAACGCATTCACTCGGCGCACGCGACGCCGCGGCGCACACCGGGACGACCGCGGAGCCGGCGCGCCCGGGCGCGAAGACCGGGCGCGCCGTCCCGGCCGGGGAGGGGGCGCGACGGGGGGACGCACGCTCAGGAGATCAATCGGAACAGCGAAACGGCCGGTCGTGGCCAGCCCGGCGGCCCATGCCGCACGGGCTGGCCACTGCCGCGCCATCGGTTTTCCCGGGAGGGGAACTCCATCCGCGGGTGCGACGCAGCCTTTGGTCCGCAGCCGGCGGCCGAGTACGCGCGCGCCGATGTACGACGCCCGTCGCACCGGCCCCACGACGAGGGACCGAGGTAGCGGCTCCATACGGTTTGGCGTTTGCCCTCCACGCTCAAGCACGCGCGTGTAATGCACGGGAAATGCCATGCATAACCATATGAAACAACCTGCACGGCATGGCTCACGTGTAGCCTGCGCGGCCACATACTGTGGACGAGGCGGTTACACCCGCTCCCCCATCCCCGTCGGGGCGCGCCGCGAGCCGCGCGGGGCCCCGGCGGTTGCCGCCGCGGTCAGCCTCCCCCGCCGTGGCGGCGTGTCACCGGCTGCCGAACGCGAGGCTCAGCCGCGCTCCGATCGACGACGGGCCGACGCCGATCATCTCGTACCGCACCTCGACTCCGACCATGTACCGGCCCGCGAGCAGCTGCTCGTAGCCGAGCGCCGCGTACGGCCCCAGATAGGAGCGTCGCGCATCCGGCGGAATCGGGATCGACGTTCGCATCAGCGTCGCCCCACCCGCGAGCAGCGCGAAATGCGGCACCCGGTCCGACAGCGGCCAGCGGATGCGCGGGCCGAGGCTCATCTCCATGATCGACACGATCTCGTCGACGATCGCCGGGTCGCCGGTCGAAAACGAGCCGCCCAGCGGCACCGCGGCCCACTGCGGCACCGACCATTGGATCGCCCACGCGACGCCCAGGCGGCCGGGTTGCCAGCCCGCCTCGACCCCCCACAGCCAACCGCGGTCGAATCGCGAGCCGAACTCGCCGAGGTTGCCGCGGCCTGCGAGCGCCAGCGCGAACCGAACCTGCGGTACGTCGCTCTCTTGTGCGGTGGCCGCGCGTGGCGCCGCGACGGCGCAGACCAGCGCGATCCACGCTGCCGCGCGCCCCATCAGAACTTTCCGGTCGTCGCCAGGAAGGTCATCTTGTCGTTCGTGGCGCGCAGCCGGCGCGACAGCGTCCGCACGAACTTCCACAACAGCTCGTACGCCAGATCGCGGTCGACGAACAACAGGTCTTCCAGGTCGCGCCGGGAGATCTCGAACAGCGTGCAGCGCTCGTGCACGATGGCGGTGGCCGACCGCGGATCGTCGTCGATGAGCGACATCTCGCCGAAGTAGGCCGGCGGCCGCAGCACGGCGAGCGCCTCCTCGCCCATCCCGGGGACGATGCGGCTGATGCGAACCGCCCCCGACAGGATCAGGTAGAACGTGTCGCCGACGTCGCCCTCGGAAAAGATCGTGTCGTTCTTCGCGTACTCGCGCTCTTTGCCGATCGCGATCAACCGCTCGAGGTGTTCGGGCGGCAGCCCGCGAAACAGATCGATCTCCGCGAGCAGCGCGCGCGCATCCGCTCCGTCGACCGGAGCCTGCCGTCCGCTGTCGTCTTCGGCCATCCGCGCGGATTGTACCGCGTCGCGCGAGCGCGAGCACATTCGGCAGTGCTCGCCCCGGCGCCGCCGCACGCCCGAGCGCCATGGCGGTGCGGCCGCCGCGGTCAGCCGGCCGACGCCTCGGCGAGCCACCGTTCGGCGTCGATTGCGGCCATGCAGCCGGTGCCCGCCGCGGTGACCGCCTGCCGGTAGACGTGGTCGGCCACGTCCCCCGCCGCGAACACGCCGGGGACGTTCGTCCGCGTCGTGCCGGGTTGAGCCAATCGGATGTAACCCGCATCGTCGAGGTCGAGCACGCCGCGGAACAAGTCGGTGTTCGGTTTGTGGCCGATCGCGATGAACACCATCTTGCACGGCAGTTCGGACCGCTCGCCGGTTTTCGTGTCCTCGAGCACGACGCCCGTGACGCCCGCGCCGCCCTTTTCGCCTTTGATCTCGGCGACGACCTTGTTCGTCATCCACGCGATCTTCGGATTGTCCTTGGCGCGCTGGAGCATGATCTTGGACGCGCGGAACTCGTCGCGCCGATGAACGATCGTGACCTTGTTGGCGAACTTGGTGAGGAAGGTCGCTTCCTCCATCGCCGTGTCCCCGCCGCCGACGACGACGACATCCGCCCCCTTGGCGAAGAACCCGTCGCAGGTGGCACACGCGGACACGCCGTACCCCATCAGCTCCTTTTCCGAGTCGAGCCCGAGCCACCGGGCAGACGCTCCGGTCGACACGATCACCGCGTCGCCGCGTAGCTCGTGCGTCGCCGTCCACGCGCGAAACGGCCGTGCCGAGAAGTCCACGCGGACGACATCGTCCGAAATGAACCGCGTGCCGAACCGCTCGGCCTGCGCGCGAAACCGCGTCATCAACTCGGGTCCCATGATCCCCTCGGGGAAGCCCGGGTAGTTCTCGACGTCGGTCGTGATGGTGAGCTGGCCGCCGGGTTGCGCCCCCTCGACGCAGATCGGCGACAGCTCCGCGCGCGACGCATACAGCGCGGCAGTGAGCCCCGCTGGGCCGGAACCGATGATCAGGACCTTGGTGGTTTCGACGGTGTGCTCTGCCATGTTGCCTCTGTCGGTCTGAGCGATGCCAATGCGGCCCGCTCGAGTGTAGACGGCGTGGCCGCCCGCGACGTGCCAAGCTCGACGCCCGCGGCGAACTGCCACGTACCACGGAACGCGCGCGAGGTCACGCCGGCGCGGTCACGGTCCCCGCCGCCACGGGCCGGATTTGCCGCCGGACTTGGCCTCGAGCCGGATGTCCGTGAGCGTCATCCCGCGATCGACCGCCTTGCACATGTCGTAGACGGTGAGCGCGGCGACCGCGACGGCCGTGAGGGCCTCCATCTCGACGCCGGTGCGGTCGACCGCGCGCACGCGCGCTTCGATCGCAACCGACGGCGGCTCGTCGTCCACGCGCAGGTCGAGGTCGACGCCGGTGAGCCGCAGCGGGTGGCACAGCGGGATCAGCTCCGCCGTGCGCTTGAGCCCCTGGATGCCCGCGGTACGCGCGATGCCCAGCACGTCCCCCTTGCCGATGCGCCCGGCCCGCACGAGCGCCGCCGTGTCGGCCCGCATGACGACGCGGCCGGTGGCGACCGCCTCGCGCAGCGTCTCCGGCTTGGCGCCGACCTCGACCATGCGGGCCCGCCCCTGCCGGTCGAAGTGGGTCAGCGCGCCGCGGTGGACCTTGCCGCCCACGGTCAGCGACGCCGCCGCTTCGGCGCCGGGTCGGGGAATTCGAACGTGACCACCAGCGGCGTCTCCGCCGGCGGCAACGTCATCTTGCGCTCGATGCACTGCGGGCGCGATCGCTCGTTGGCCTCGTCCGTGAGCCGGATGCCGCACGCCCATACCGTGTACGTCTCGGGCGGCGGATCGGCCTTGCGCCAGCATTCGCAGCGCGCGCGCTTGCCGTTGGTCGTCCCGCGCGTCTTTTCGTACACGAACACCTGGCCGTCCCACGGCACGTCGAGCGACTGGCCCACCTCGACGTGCTCGTACTTTTGCAGCTCGCGCGCCTGCTTGTTGTTCTCCGGCTCCGGGCAGTAGGGGCACACCTGGTCCGCCGGCAGGTCGCACGAGGCGGTGCAGTGCTTCGGAAACATGATGATCGGCACCGCGTTCTTGCCGCGCTCGCCCGACCACGCGAAGATCACCGGCTGCCACCCCTTGTTCATGTTGAACGACAGCCGCTCGCTGCCGGTGTTGACCAGGCGAAACACGACGGGCGCCGCGGGTTCGACCGGCACACCGCCGTCGGCAGGACCGGCATCGCCGTCGCCGACCGCCGCCTGCTCTGCCACCTGGTCCACCATCGGCGCGTCGTGCGCGGTACCGGTGCTCGCCGTGCCGCTACCGGACGCCGGCGTCTGCGCGCCACCGCCGCCGCATGCGGCGAGCACGGCCGCGGTCGCCAGCCAACAAAAGACGTCGTTCGTGTGTAGAAAGTGTCTTGTCATTCGACCGTAACGCTCTTGGCCAAGTTGCGCGGCTGATCGATGTCGGTGCCTTTGAAGTCGGCCACGTAGTACGCAAGAAGTTGCAGCGGCAACACTGTGAGCAGCGGCTGCAGTTCGGTCGCCGTGTCGGGGATGAGCAGGATCTCGTCCGCCGTCTCGCCCAGTTCTCGGTCACCGCGCGTCGCGACGGCCAGGACCTTCCCGCCGCGCGCCTTGACCTCGGTGAGGTTCGACAACACCTTCTCGTAATGCGAACCGCGCGGGCACAACACGACCACGGGGAGTTCTTCGTCGATGAGCGCGATCGGGCCGTGCTTCATCTCGCCGGCGGCGTAGCCCTCGGCGTGGATGTACGAGATCTCCTTGAGCTTGAGCGCGCCCTCGAGGGCGATCGGGTACTGCGGACCGCGGCCGAGGAACAGAAAGCCGCGGGCGTTGCCGTAGCGGCGCGCGATCACCTGCAGCTGTGCGCCGTGGTCGAGCACCTCGGTCATCTTTTGCGGCAGCGCAACCAGCTCACCGACCAACTCCGAGGCGCGGTCGGCCGCCAGTCGGCCCGTGCGCCTGCCGAGATACACCGCAAGCAACACCATCGCGACGAGTTGCGTCGTAAACGCCTTCGTCGACGCGACGCCGATCTCCGGCCCGGCGTGCGTGTAGAACGCCCAGTCCGCCAACCGCGGGATCGACGACTCGAGCACGTTGCTGATCGCCAGCACGCGCGCGCCCTTGGCCTTGGCCTCGCGCACCGCCGCCATGGTGTCGGCCGTCTCGCCCGATTGGCTGATCGCGACGACGAGGTCTCCCGCGCCGACGATCGGGTCGCGGTAGCGGAATTCCGACGCCAGATCGCACTCGACCGGGATCCGCGCCAGGCCCTCGACCAGATACTTGCCGACCAACCCCGCGTGATACGACGTTCCGCACGCGACGATCACGACGCGGCGGACTGACCCGACGTCCAGCTCGATGCCGTCGAGCGATACGTCACTGCGCTCCACGTCCAGGCGCCCCGCGAGCGTGTCCGCCACCGCGCGCGGCTGCTCGTGGATCTCCTTCTGCATGAAGTGGCGGTAGCCCTCTTTCTCCGCCTGCATCGGGCTCCACGTGATCCGCCGCGGCGGGCGCTCGATCGGCGTGCCGGCGAAGTCCGTGATGGTCACGCCGTCGCGCCGGACGACCGCGATTTCGCCCTCGTCGAGGAACACGACATCGCGCGTCTCGTCGAGGATCGCCGGGATGTCGGACGCGATGAAATTCTCGCCGTCGCCGAGCCCGATCACCAGCGGTGATGCGTTCTTGGCCGCGACGAGGACGTCCGGGTCCGCGTCGTCGAGCACGACGATCGCGAACGCGCCGCGCACCTTGGGCAGCGCGCGGCGCACGGCGGTCGGCAAATCGGCCGCGCCGGCCTTGCGCTCGCGCGCGATCAGGTGGGCGAAGATCTCCGTGTCCGTCTCGGAGGAAAACGCTGCCCCCCCGTCGATCAATTCCGCGCGCAGTGCGGCGTGGTTCTCGATGATCCCGTTGTGGACGACCGAGATCCCGTCGACCTTGTGCGGATGCGCGTTTTCGTCCGAGGGCCGGCCGTGCGTGGCCCAACGGGTGTGGCCGATGCCGACGGTCCCCGGCGCCGGCTCCCGCTCGAGCCGCGCCTCGAGGCCGGCGAGCTTGCCGCGGCACCGCACCACGCGACTTGCTCCATCGTGATAGACGGACACGCCCGCCGAGTCGTAGCCGCGGTACTCGAGCCGTCGCAGGCCGCGGATCAGGATCGGGGTCGCGGGGCGGTCGCCAATGTAACCGACGATTCCACACATGATGCAAGGATGCGGCGCGAACGCACGCCGCACGCGGGCGCTCCCGGCGCGCCGGCGCTCAGTGGCCGCCCTCTTCGGGTTGCGCCGGCTGTCCGGCCGGCGCGGGGGCCGCGGCGCCGGCCGGCGCGGGCGTGGCGGCTGCGCCGTCGTCCCGATCCGGCGCGCCGGCGTCGTCCCCGTCGGCCGCGTCGAGGTCGTCCAGATCGTCGCCCTCCACGAGTTCGTCCTCGTCCGGCGGCTCCCACGGCTTGAGCTGGCTGTCGACCGGGAGTGTGCCGGTCGGCTGCAGGCCACAGCCGGCGGTCAGCGGCGAGGCGGCCAGCGCCAGCAGGAACCCCGGCGCGAGCAGAATCCGTCGAAATTGCATGGCGTTGTTCCTCTCGAGCGGAAACTAGCACCGAACGGACCGGCCGCGCAATGCGCCGGCCGGTCGCCGGCTGCGCGCGCGGAGGCGGCGCGGAGGCGGCGCGCCGATTTGTGCTCCAGTGCGCCGCAACGCGGTCGATTCTCCCGGTGAGCATGCACGCCGCGTCCCTCGCACCGCTCGTCGACCGCCGCCGGAGCCCGCGCGCCGAAGTGGCCGGGATCGAAGCGTCGTGCGACGAGCCCGGCATCCGCGCCATCTGGGCGGTGGCCGACCTGTCTCACGGCGGCGCGCTGCTGGAGGGGGGGCCGCTGCCCGCCGTCGGCGCGCGCCTCGGGCTCGCGCTCGTGTCCAAGGCGGGCGTCGTCCGCGTGCCGGCGATCGCCGTGCGACACGCCGCGTCCGCCGTGGGCCACCCGCGCGCGGGCGTGGCGTTTTCCGACCCGACCGCCGCAGCCGATGCGTTCGTGGCCGACGCGGTGGAGCGCAGCGCGGCGGCGCCGACCGCGGTCGTGCTCGCGCGCTACGGCTGGCCGGCGCGCAGGCTCACCACGACGCTCCGCCTGGCCGGCTTCCGGCCGGCGATCGCGACGCACGCGGCGGACGCGAACGCGCGTCTGGCCGCGGAGCGCCCGATCGCGGTGATCGTCGATCCGGCCGTCCCGGGTGCACTGCGCGTGCTCGCCCTCGCGCGGCGGACGCGACCGGACGCGCGCCGGCTGCTGGCGTCCGGCCCCATCGTGCCGGCGACCGCCGAACGCGCGCTGCGCGCGGGTCTGGCGCACGCGGACCTCGGCGCAACGTGGACGGTCCCGGACCTCGCGCGCGCGATCGGCGAGCGCGGCACTTGACAGACGCGAGCCGCGTCGATAAGAAAGCTGCCGCTTGCGGGAGTAACTCAGTGGTAGAGTGCAACCTTGCCAAGGTTGACGTCGCGGGTTCGAGTCCCGTCTCCCGCTCCAGCGGTTGCATCGCCGGCGCCGGCCGGTGACCCCGTCGCGACGGCCCGCCGAGGCCGTCGTCGTCGTTTCGGCGCACCGCGCGCCCGGGACTCGCTCGTTGCACCCGCACACGACGTCTCTCGAGCCCCTCGTCGATACGGCGCACCCACGCGCGGCGACCGAGCCGGGGCTGCCGC
>RFGE01000118.1 GCA_003696105.1 Deltaproteobacteria bacterium
CCGCCGCCGCCGCGCCCAGCGCCCCCGCGCCGATGGCCGGCGCGGCGCCCGCGCCCGTGCGGTGCACGAGCTGCGGCTTCGACGTGCCCGCGGGGTTCCGATTCTGCGGCCAGTGCGGTACGCCGGTCGCGGCGCCGGTGCAGCCTCGCGTCACCGCGGACGTCGCCCCGCAACCCCAGGCGCAACCGCGACCGCACGGCCAGCTCGTCCTCATTCGCCCGGACGGCAGCGAGGGCGGCGCCCACCCGTTGCGCGAGGGCGAAAACCTCATCGGCCGCGATCACGGCGATCTGTTCGCGAACGACGGCTACCTGTCGCCGACCCACGCCGAGCTGATCCTCAACGCGGCCGGCGCGGTCATCCGCGATCTCGACAGCCTCAACGGCGTGTTCATCCGTATGACCGAGGAGGAGGAGATCGAGCCCGGACAGATTCTGCGGATCGGCCAGGAGCTTCTGCGCTTCGATCTCATCGAGCCGCCCGCGCCGACCGAGGACGGCACCGAGGTGATGGGAAGCCCGAACCCCGGCTACTGGGGGAAACTGAGCGTCATCATCGGCGAGGGAGTCGACGGCGCCGCGTTCCCGCTGCTCGGCGACAGCGTCACGCTCGGACGCGAGCGCGGCGACATCAATTTCTCCGAAGATGGGTACGTGTCGGGGTTGCACGCGCGCATCTCGACGCGCGACGGCAAGGTGTTCGTCGCCGACCTCGGCAGCTCCAACGGCACCTTCCTCAAGGTCAACGGTGAGCGGGAGGTCAAAGACGGCACGTTCATCCTGCTCGGCCAGCAACTGTTCCGGATCGCCCTGCGAAGCTGAACCCCGATGAACAGGAGGACGCGCATGGTGGACAAGCGAACGATCGCAGCCGCGGTGGGCCTGCTCGCCGCGGTGATCGTCGGGTGCGGCGAGAAGGCGGAAGGCCTGCGGATCACCGGCTACGAGCCCAAAACGGGCCCCTACAGCGGGGGCGATCCGGTGGTGTTTCACGGCAGCGGCTTCACGTCGCCCAAGGTGGGGGGAGCCGAAGTGTGGTTCGGCACCAAGCGCGCCACGAACCTGCGCTACCGCGGGGACACCGAGATGGTGGTCGACGCTCCGGCGGGCGCAGTCGGTGAAGTCGTCGACATCGTCGTGCGATTCGACAACGGCCAGCAGCGCAAGTTTCCGAAGGGCTACACGTACATCGATCCGGCTGCCGGGTTCGGCGTCGACCAGCTCGTAGAAAAGAAGGACAAGTAGCGCGGCGCACGCCCGCGCTACAGCCCCTTGCGCGCCAGCGCGCGCCGCAGTTTCGCCAGCGCCTGCTCCTGCAACTGGCGAATGCGTTCGCGCGACAGGTTGTAGCGACGTCCGATCTCCTTGAGCGTGTGCTCGTCGTCGCCGCCGAGACCGAATCGCTTGCGCAAGATGTCAGCCTCGATCGGCCGCAGCTCGGCGAGGCATCGGTTCATCTCCGCCGTCATCGCGCGAGCCGCGATCGCGTCGACCGGCGACGCGTCCACAGTCTCCGGATCCGGCAGGACTTCCGCGAGCGTGCGTCCGTCCTCGTCGTTGACCGGCCGATCGAGCGACGTCGACTGGTCGACGAGGTAGGTGCGCATTTTCTCGATCTTGGGCGCCGCGATGTTTGCCGCGTCGGCGAGTTCGTGTGACGTCGGCTGCCGCCCGAGCTTGGCGGTAAGTTCGCGGTGCGCTTTGTTCACCCGGTGATACGCGTCCAACATGTGTACCGGCAACCGCACTTCCCGCCCTTTATCGGCCAGCGCGCGGCTGATCGCGTGCCGGATCCACCAGCTCGCGTAGGTCGAAAATCGAAATCCACGCCGGTAGTCGTACCGTTCTACCGCCTTCATCAGGCCGATGTTGCCCTCCTGGATCAGGTCGGCGAGCGACATGCGCCCATAGTTGAAGCGGCGCGCGATGCTCACGACCAGGCGAAGGTTGGCGCGGACGAAGTCGTTTCGCGCTCGGGCCGCACCGCGGTGCGCGTCCCGCACGCGGGCGACGTAGCCGCGGAACGCCGCGCTGTCGCGCCGGATGCGGACGCGGCGACTCGAGCCGCGCGGCGCTTCGCCGGCAGCAATGCGCTCGATCTCCGCCAGCGCCGCCTCGGAGTGCCGATGATCGACGTCGAGGGGGCGCAGCGCCGCTGCCGCCTTCAGCGCCGCCCGCCGGAGGCGGGTCCGGTTTGCTTTCGCGTGCGACCGTCGCGCATCGGCGGCTGCTCGGCGCACCGCGCGCAGCTCCTCGACCGGATGCCCAAGGCTCGCTTCGATGGCGTCCGCCACGACGTCCGCGAGCGGCGGATAGGTCAACATCCGCTCCCACGCGAGCAGTTCGAGCGTCTCGATGTCCTTGGCCGCAACAAATTCCTGCTCCGGCGGCATGACCTCGAGGTCCGCCATCTCGCGGAAGTACGCGGACAGAAACCCGCCGTCGGACTGCGGCCGCGCAGCCGGCGCATCGTTGGCCGCGCGGCGGGCGCCGCGCCGCGGCTTGATCACGGGGGCGGCGCCGCGCCGGACGGTGCGGCGGGGTGCGGCGCGCGAGGAGCGTTTCACTGCGGTCGTGGCCATCGGTTCCATTCCGGGCTCCGGGAAGGTCGCGGGTGCCGGGCCCATAGGATTGGACGCCTCACGAGCCGAAACGTTTTGCCGAAGTGACTGCGCACGCGCGGTCGAGCCGGAGCCTCGTCGGTCAAACTATCGTCGCGCAATCGCTATTCCCCCGCCGTGACGCACGCCGCAGGCTCGCGCCGACTCGGCGCGTCACGCCGGCCAACATCGCGAGACGACGCGGCCGCGGCCGATCGCCCGCGGGGGACTACCGCAGCGCGTCAGCCGCCCGTTCCGGGTTTGGTGTGCTCCTCGCCGTCGCCGCGGGGCCCGCGCTTTTCACACACGACCACCAGTTCGCGCGAATGGGCGCCGAAGAACCGCCCCCGGGTGTCCATGCTGCCGGAGATCTCGATGACGCGGAATCCGGCTGCGTGTAGCAGTTTGCCGAACTCGTGCAACGAATACGCGCGCATCGAGATCTCCTGTTCCAGCTGGCGGCCGTCGTCGAACACGACCGATCGGCTCGACACGATGCGCGACGAAAAGTAGTTGAACTCGACCTCCTCGAGCACGACGCAACCGTCCCCCTCCCACCACACGCGCGACGGCAGATCGGCGATGAGGTAGTCGCGATTGAGCACCTCGACGACGAACCGACCGCCCGGCTTGAGCGCGCGAGCCACGGCGGCCGCAGTCTTCTTGTTCGTCTCGTCGTCGAAATAGCCGAAGGTCGAAAACAGGCAATAGGCGCCGTCGAACTGGTTTTCGAACGTGAGTTCGCGCATGTCGCCGTGAACGAAATTGATCGTGAGGCCGCGGCGCTGCGCCTCGTCGGCCCCGCGGATCAGCAGCGGCAGCGACAGGTCGAGCCCGACGACGTGATAGCCGCGGGCCGCGAGTTCCATCGCGTGACGGCCATAGCCGCAGCCGAGATCGAGCAGGTGCGCCCCCGGCGGCACCGACAGGGCATCGACGACGAACGCCGCCTGCCGCTGCGTCTCGCGCGGCGTGAGAAACGGCAGCGTCCGCAGATAATCCTCGTCGAAGATCTCCTCGAACCACGGCTTGGCCTTGCGCGCGCCGCCGCGGGTGCCGACTGCCACCGGCGCGGGCGGCGGCTTCGGCGGAGCCGCGGTCGGCGCGGCCGCGACGCGGGGCGGCGGAGCGGGCGGACGAGGTGGCGGCGCCGCTTGGGCGGGGGGCGCGGACGCCGCGGGCGCCGGCGGGGGAAAAACCGCCGGTTCGCCGCCAGCGCCGGCGGGCTCGTCGCCTTCGACGACGCCGGCCGGCTCGTCGACCTCGACGACGTCGGCGGGCTCGAGTTCCTCGACCGGTTCGAGGATGGTCTCGGCGCGCGCGGGCGCGGCCGGCTCGGCGTCCGCCACGGGCCGGCCGGACGGCGCGGGCACCGCCGCGGCCGTGCCGTCGCGGTCGGCACCGCGGTCGGGCGCGGCGTCTGGCGGTGCACCGCCATCGTCCCCGGGCCGCGCCGCGGTCGCCGCCGGCTCCGGCATCGCCCCCGCGTCGAACTCTTCGATCAGGTCGTCGGTGAGCAACTCGCCGCTGTCCGATGCGTCGCCCGGTTCGACGGTGCCCCCGATCGCCTCGGCAGCCGCCTCCTGCGCCGCGGCATCGGCCTGGAACGCGGGCGGCGCGACGGGGGCCGGCGCCGCGCCGGTGCGCGTCCCCAGCGGCCCCGGCTCGGCGCCGACATTCGGCCGAAGATCTACGGGGCCGGCCGAGACGGCGGCAGCGGCGCGCGGTGCGGACTGCGGATTCGCGACGCCCCCGCCGGCGATCGCGGCCGCGCCGGTCGCGACCGCCGCGACGCCCGCGGTCGCGCCGTCTTCCGCGTCGAGGTCGACGTCGATCGGCACGTCGTCCTCGTCGTCGTCCTCGTCCTCGTCGTCGCCGGCACCTCGCCCGTCGTCGCGCATCGAGACGTCCGGCCACTCGCCCTCTGCCTCCTCGCCCTCCGCCTCGATGTCCTCGTCGGTGATCGTCGGCATGACGATCGTCTTGCGGTTGTCGATTGCGACCGGTGCGGACCCTGCGTCCGCCGCGGCGTCGGCGCGCGCGTCGGTCGGCGCCGTGTTGTCCGCCGCCAATTCGGCGTCCGGCACGCCGCCGGCGGGCGCGCCCCCGCGACCGCCCGGCAACTCGCGCCGCACCTCGCCGTCCGCCGGTCGCACGGGCAGCGCCGGGCCGCCGGCAGCCGGCACGGAAACCGCCTCCGCGCCGGCCCCCCCGGGTTCGCGCCGACCGCCGCCCTCGCGTGCGACCTCGGCAGACGGCGCGGACCGGGTGGGACGCGGCACGTTGTCCGACGGCACGCGCAGTCCGGCTTTGCGCCGGCGGCGCTTGCGGTCGCGGTCGTCCGCTTCGCGCGCCATCAGCTCGCCTCCCGCCTCCGCTCGGCGCGCAGCCGCGCCAGCGCCTCGCCAAACCGAATCCGATCGCCGGCGCGCACGCACAGCTCGGCCGCTCCGGGCGGGAACACGACGACCACGGTGGAGCCGAGGCCGAAGTAGGCCAGTTCGTCCCCGCGCCGGCACGCAATCGGCGGCGTACATTGCACCGAGCCGGCCGCGACCTGCTCGCGATCGCCGGCGACCACGACGAGGTGGCCGACGGCCGCCGCGCCGACCAGCACGATCGCGATCGTCCCCGCCGCCGATCGAAGGCGCACCACGAGGCGCTCGTTGCGCGCGTACAGATTGGGCACACAATCGGCCCACCGCGGACTCACGGGCAGCCGGGCGCCGGGCACGTGCGTGTAGCCTTCCAGCTCGACGTCGCACGGAGCGTGCACGCGATGGTAGTCGCGAGGTGACAGATAGATGGTTGCATACGCGCCACCGGCGACCGCCGCGGCGACCTCGCGGTCGGCAAGCAAATCGGCCAGCGCGTAGCGTCGCCCCTTCGCCTGCACCAGGCGGCCGTCGGTCGCGCGGCCGGCCGCCGTCACCAGCCCGTCGCACGGCGACACGGCGACGTCGTCGCCGCCGGCGAGCGGTCGCGCCTGCGCACGCAAGCGCCGCGCAAAGAACGCACCGAATGTCGGGTAGGCGTCGAGCGGCCCGGCGACCTCGTCGAGGCGCGCGCCCACCGCACGCGCGAACACCGTATAGATCGGTCCTCGCAGCGAGCGCGGCACCGTACGGCGCGCCCCCCACCCGACCGCGAGTGAGTACAGCCGGTCCGGAGCGACTATCGAGCTGAGATTCACGCGGGGCGCCCCCGAGCAGTGTCGAGCGAGGCTCGAAGCCGTTAGTATAGGAAATCTCTAACAAAACAACAACTCGCGGCGTCGCAGCCGAAAAGGCGACGCGGGCCGAGGCGATGCCCCGACCCGCGTGCGCCGCGACGGCTACCCGCCGTCTACACGTCGTAGTACAGCGAGAACTCGATCGGCGTGGGCCGCAAACGA
Source organism: Deltaproteobacteria bacterium (assembly GCA_003696105.1). Classification (NCBI taxonomy): domain Bacteria; kingdom Pseudomonadati; phylum Myxococcota; class Myxococcia; species Deltaproteobacteria bacterium. The sequence goes on from RFGE01000118.1 coordinate 5,994, forward strand.
ACCTCGTTGACCTCGTTGTCGGTCTTGTACGAGATCCACGCGTCGAGCAAGTCCGGCGTAAACACGTCGCCCTTGAGCAGGAACGAGTGGTCGCGCCGCAGCGCGTCGAGCGCCTGGTCGAGCGTGAACGGTACGTGCGGCACCTCCTTGAGTTCTTCCGGCGACAGCGCGTACAGGTCCTTGTCGAGCGGGTCGCCCGGGTGGATGCGGTTTTCGATGCCGTCGAGGCCGGCCATCAGCATCGCGGCGAACGCCAGGTAGGGGTTCGCTGACGGGTCCGGCGACCGGAACTCGATGCGCTTGGACTTGGGCGACGCGCCCACCACCGGAATGCGAATGGCCGCCGACCGGTTGCGCGCCGAGTACGCCAAGTTCACCGGCGCCTCGAATCCGGGCACGAGCCGCCGATAGCTATTGACCGACGGGTTGGCGAACGCACAGATCGCGTGGGCGTGCTTGAGGATGCCGCCGATGTAGTAGAGCGCCGTCTCCGACAACCCGGCGTACCGATCGCCGGCGAACAGCGGCTTCTCCGCTTTCCACAGCGACTGGTGGGTGTGCATCCCGTTGCCGTTGTCGCCGAACAGCGGCTTGGGCATGAACGTCACCGTCTTGCCGGCGGCGCGGGCGACGTTCTTGACGACGTACTTGTACCACATCAGTTTGTCGCCCATCGCGGTGAGGGTGTCGAACTTCATGTCGATCTCGGCCTGCCCGGCCGTCCCCACCTCGTGGTGGTGCGTCTCGACTGCGATGCCGACCCGTTGCATGGTCAACACCATCTCCGTGCGGAGATCGGTGTACGTGTCCACCGGTGACACCGGGAAGTAGCCGCCCTTGAACCGCGGCTTGTAGCCCTTGTTGCCCCCCTCCTCGGGGGCACCGGAGTTCCAGCGGCCCTCGCTCGAGTCGACTTCGTAGAAGCACATGTTCGCCGCCTCGTCGAAGCGGACGTCGTCGAAGATGTAGAACTCGGCCTCCGGCCCGAAGTACGCGGTGTCCGCGATGCCGGACGCCTTGAGGTATGCCTCGGCGCGGCGGGCGAGGCTGCGGGGACAGCGGCCGTACGGCTCGCGCGTAATGGGATCGACGATGTCGCACGTGAGCGACAGGGTCGGCACCTTCATGAACGGGTCCATCTGCGCGCTAGCCGGGTCCGGCAGCATGACCATGTCGGAGTTGTGAATCGCCTGCCAGCCGCGGATCGACGACCCGTCGAACCCGAACCCCTCCTCGAGTCCGGCTTCGAGGCGATCGATCGGGAACGTGATGTGCTGCCACGCTCCCGGCAGGTCGATGAACTTGCAATCCAGCATCTTGGCCCCGTTGTCCTGGGCGAACTTGATCACGTCGGCTGGCTTCATGAATGTGTGCCTCACTTTGTTCGGTCGTGCGAAAAACGAAACGTGAACCTCGAATCAGATCGCGTCCGGGCCGGTCTCGCCGGTCCGGATGCGGATGACCTCGTCGACGGGGGTCACGAAAATCTTTCCATCGCCGATGCGCCCCGTCTTGGCCGCCTCCGCGATGGTGGAGATCACCTGGTGGACGTTGTCGTCGGCGACGATGATTTCGAGCTTGACCTTGGGCACGAAGTCCACGACGTAGGCGGAGCCGCGGTAGACCTCCTTCTTGCCGCCGGTTCGGCCGAACCCCTTGACCTCGGTCACGGTCATGCCGTGGACGCCGATTTCGCTCAGGCTCTCTTTGACCTCGTCGAGCTTGAACGGCTTGATGATCGCCTCCACCTTCTTCATGTCCGATCTCTAGCGCGGCGATTGTTTCGCGCAGGTTTCGCGGCGGTTAAAAGTCCCCGGGCCGGCACGCCGCCGCCGGATCCCGGGCGTTCGACCCCGAAATTGCGCGGAGTTGGCCGCTTGCCCTATCCGGACACGTCGAGCGTGCCGACGAGGTCGGCCACCCGCGACACGCCGAGTTCGGCGCACAGGGCGGCCAGCTCGTCGACCATGCGAGCCGCGGCGTCCGGATCGGTGAAGTTGTGCGTTCCCACCTGTACGGCCGTCGCCCCCGCGACGAGAAACTCGGCGGCATCCTCCGCGGTGCGGATGCCGCCGATCCCGCAGATCGGCAGCCCGATGCCCGCGCGTGCGACCTGATACACCATGCGCAGCGCGATCGGCTTGATCGCGGGGCCGCTCAGTCCACCGAACACGGTGCCGATGCGCGGCCTGCGGGTCCGCACGTCGATCCCCATCGCGGTGATCGTATTGATGACCGACAGGCCGTCGGCGCCGGCGTCGGCGACCGCGCGCGCGAGCGCGACGATGTCGGTCACGTTCGGCGTGAGCTTCACCCAAAGCGGCAGTTGGGTCGCCCCGCGGCATGCGCGAACGAGCTGCCCAGCGACGACCGGGTCCGTGCCGAACTCGACGCCGCCCTTCTTGACGTTCGGGCAGCTGATGTTCATTTCCAGGGCGTCGATGCCGCCGCCGGCGGCGCGGTTTCCCTCGTCGAGGCGCGCGGCGCACTCGACGTACTCATCGAACGTCTCGCCAAAAAAGTTGACGATACATTTTGCCCCGATGCGTTTGAGCAACGGAAGCTTGTCGGACAAAAACGCGTCCACCCCGACGTTCTCGAGGCCGATCGAGTTGATCATGCCGCACGCCGTCTCGCACATGCGCGGCGTGGGGTTGCCGAACCGCGGCCGCGGCGAGATCCCCTTTGTGACGACGCCGCCGAGTTTGTCGAGATCCGTGAGTTCGGCAAACTCGCCCGCGTAGCCGAACGTCCCGGATGCGGTGAGCACCGGGTTGGCGAACGTGACCGTACCGAAGTGAGTCGTGAGATCGATCATCGTACGCGAACTCCGTCGACGTCGTGCGCGGCGTCCAGCGGCGCCGGCTCGCCGGCGTAAGGCCCGGCGAGGTCCGCCAGCGGCAGGACGGGACCGTCGGTGCACGTGTACCGGTAGGGCCGGGACCGGCACGGCACGGCGCACGCGAGGCACGCGCCGATGCCGCACGCCATCTCCCCCTCGAGGCTGAGGTATCCGTCGAGGCCTCGCGCGCGGCACAGGCGGGCGACCGCGCGCAGCATCGGCTCCGGCCCGCAGGCGAGCACGGTCGGCGCGCCGCCGGCAGCCGCGGCGGCTTCGACGGCCGCGGTGACGTAGCCGCGGACGCCGCGCGAGCCGTCCTCGGTTGCGAATACGACGCGACACCCGGTCGCCTCGATCGCGTCGACCAGCACGAGATCCTCCGCGCTGCGACCGCCATAAAACAGCGTGATGCGATCGGAACAGCCGGTCGCGCGCGCCCGCGCCGCGTGCATCAACAGCGGCGCTAGCCCGACGCCGCCGGCGACGAGCCAGTCGTCGCGATCGGGCCGCGGCTCGGGGAAGGCGGTGCCGAGCGGCCCCAACACGGCCAACCGCTCGCCCGGCGTCGCGCGCTCGAGCAGCCGCGTCGCCTTGCCGACCGCCTTGACGAGCAGGTCGACGACGCCGTCGCCGCGGATGGCGAGCAACGAGAACGCCCGCGGCAACAGCGGATCGGCGCCCCAGTCGCCGCGCACCATGACGAACTGCCCCGGGCGGGCAGCCTCCAGCGACGCGCAGCCGCCGAGCCGCAACACGCACGTGTGTGGCGCGAGTCGGATGTTGTCGACCAGCGTGGCCTCGAAGTAGCGCACGGCCGACCTATACCACGCCACCCGCG
>RFGE01000119.1 GCA_003696105.1 Deltaproteobacteria bacterium
CGTGGCGCTCATCTTGGGCGTCGTCGTCGGCCAGGTCGGCACCAAGGCCAAGATCTTCAACGCCACGATCGACGACGCGCAGATCGTGTACGACGCCGTACGCACGGTCGACCGCGACATCCAGGAGCTGCAGAACGCGCTGCTGATCGCGAAGGAGCGGGGTCCCGGCGGGCAGGCCTTCCTGCTCGGCGACGAGGAGCTCACGAACAAGCTCGAGGCGCTGTCGCTGCAGATGCCGGACCTGCAGAAGGTCTACGCGTCGAACCTGTACAACATGCCCGACAACGTGGTCGCCAACACGCTCACGTTCTTGACCGAGGCGGATCTGCTGTACAAGCAGGTCAAGGAGCACGTGCGCAAGGCGAAGACCGAAGCCAAGGCGCTCGCCGCCGGACAGCAACGGCTGCAGAAGTTCGGCCTGCCGACCCGCTATGGCGTCGTCGTCGACATCGCCAAGGGCGACGACGCGAAGGTCGCGCCGGTCAAGGCCCTGTTCGTCGAGTTGGGCGATCCGATCTGCGCCGACGGCAAGCCCCACCCGGAAGGGTGCGGCAGCGAGCCGCCGACCGGCTTTTTGTACCGCCCGGCCGAGTTGGGTCCGTGGGGGCGCAAACAACTCGCGACGCCGGCGGGCAAGGCGATCCCGGCGGGGCGTCTCATCCCGCTCGGGTTCGACCCGTCGCCCGCGCTCGAAGCGCTGTTCAAGGGCGGCGAGGCGACCGTCGCCGAAGTCGCCTACATGAACCGCATCAAGGACATCGACGCGAAGGTCGAGGACCTGCTCACGCGCGGCAAGGATCTCGAGAAGAAACTCGAGAGCGTCGCGGCGACGGGCAAACGGTTCACGTTCTTCCTGTAGGCCGCCGCCCGACCGTTCCGGCGCGCGCCGCGCGCGTGCGGCGCACCGGCGGGGCCCCGGCCGGGCGTGTCGCCGAACGTCGGCCCTGTGCCGCCCCCGACGTCCCCGGGAGTCGCGACACCACGCGACGAGCGCGGTTGCGGGACGCCAGCACGCGAGGCCTGCCGCAGCACGGCATTGCGGCGGCACGCGATCGCGTGTGCGGAATCCGCGCGGCCCTACGGCAGTGGGAACGTCAGGTTGCGCACCGCGCGTCCGTCGACGCGCTCGACGCGCGCGGCCTGGCTCACGGCGTGGTCGAACAGGAGGTGCACGGTGATGCCGGCCGGGATGGGCGTGCCGCCGGTCTGCAGTGGCGCGGTGAACTGCCACCGAGTCGTATAGCCCGACGGGCCCGGCAGCCCGGGGGGATCCCACTCGTCGCGCGACAGCGTCACGTTGCAGTTCGGATTGCCCAGTTCGTTGATCGCGTCGCCCTGCCCGTTGGCTCCGTTGATGTCGAAGCCGAAGAACACGACGCAGTTGCCGCCGGACAGCGACGTGCCGATGCCGCCGATCGGCTCGTTGAACGTGATCGTCACGACCTGCGTCACGGGATCGCGCTGGGCGCCGATTACCGACACGTCCGCGTCCGTGGACACGGTGAAGAACGGCGCCGCGAAGTCGCCGACCGCGAACCGCTCACCGACCGCGGCGACGGCATGGAGCGCCAGGTTGTACTCGTGGCCGAAGTCGAGTGCCAGCGGCGACAGGTTGATCGTCAAGCTGTCGTCGCGCACCGACAGGGCCGACGTCGGCACGGCGATGCCGACGCCCTGTTCGTCCATTAGCAGTACGTCGACGGTCGGCTGGATCGGCAAGTTGAACAGCACGTCGATCTTCCCGGTCGGCTGCACCACCGCGGGGGTGGCGCCCCCCGCACCCGCCAGCTGCGCGATCGTCGACGCGCGCACGGTCAGCGCGGTCGCGACGTCGCCGTCGAGGACCACATCCGGCGTCGGGTCCAGCGACCGCAGGTTGAACGCGGCGTCGCCTCCGGAAAACTCGTCGATGCCGTCGCCGTCCGCATCGAGCGGAGGCAAGAACACGAGCAGAGCATCGTTGACGGAGCCGAGCGCGAAGAAGTCCGGCAAGCCGACCACGGTCGCATACCCATCGCCATCCGTCTGGACAGCCTGCGCGATCTGGCCCCGCGCGACCGGCGGGCCGCCGGAGAAGTCGACGTACTGCACCTGGAGTTCCACGCTCATCGGATACCCGCTCACGGGGGCACCGAACTGATCGAGCACGCGGAATCGGAAGTTGCCCGACTTGGGCAGCAGCCCGATCGGCCCGAGCGTGAGCGTGGCGTTGCCGACCGGATAGTCGCCGGCCGCCGACACGAGCGTGCCGCGAATGAACGCGTCGTTGTAGCCGTCTCCCCCGGTGACGGTGACGATGACGTCGCCGGCCGGCACGCCGGTAAACCGGAACGTCCCGGCCGCGTCGGTCGCCTCCGGGTCGAACACACGCCCCCCGGCGAGCAGTGATACGGATACGCCCTCGAGCGGAGCCCTCGTCTGCGCGTCGACGACGATCCCGCCGACCGATCCCTCCGGGTTGACGTTTCGTACGCTCACGGCGTCCCCGCCGCACGCCGCGGTACACCATGCTGCCGTTACAACGAGTCGAGTCCTTCGAATCATCGCGCCTCCATTGAGTCTGGTCACAGCGGTCGCGTTACCCCCAGCACCACGATGCGCCGCCCCGAGTCGAGCCCGCGCGACCGCGACAGGATGACGGCGACGGTCGTCACCGTCGCCACCCCCGCCGCCGCGCGGACCGCGTACCAGAAGTACTCGTGGTCCGGGTCCCACACCGCCCACGGCGCGGGTCCCTCGCGCTCCGGCCGGGGTGACCATTGCGCGACCCGGACCACGGCCGCGCCCACGTCCACCGGATTCGTCCCGGCGGCGCGGCCAGCCAGCGCTCCGCTGCGCAGGTCGTAGACGTGGGCGGTTACCCGCGTACGGCGTCCGTCCGGCTGCAGCGTCGCGAACACGACGGCATCGACGCCGAGCCGCGACCGCAGCGCGCGCATCGCCGCGGGCGCGGTCGATCGGCCGACGCCGTCGCGCACGGCCAACACGGCATCGGGGACCGCCACCGGCGGCTGCGGTACGGACAGCACGACGTCGGCCGGCGTCGCCGCGTCGACGGTGACCTCCGCCGTCGCGGTCGGTACCCCCGCCGCGACCGCGCTCACCACGTGCGGACCCGCCGCCAGGTCGTCTACCACGACCGGTGCCCGGCCGCGCTCCTCGCCGTCCACGTAGATGGTCGCGTCCCCGCCGGACACGCGGACGCGCAGCTGGCCGGGCCCCAGTTCGGCAGCCAGCAGCCCGGCTTCCAGCACGACGTCGGCCATCTGCGGCGGGAACACCTTCGGGTCGTACTCGGTCTCGGGAGCGAGTGCGAACACGTGCGCGAGGGCCGCCTTGGCACCGGGGTCGTCCCCGTTGAGGAACCGCGCGATGGCGAGCTGGCGGTAGGCGGCGACGAGCCGGTGCGGGCCGCCGTCGCGCAGCGCGAGGTCCGGCAAGTTGTCGCGGTATGCGGCGATCGCCCGCTCGAGCGACGCGATCGCGGCGTCGAGGTCGAGGTCGGCGACCTGATCCCGGGCGGCGCGCAATGCGGCGTCGCCCTCGGCGAGGCGCACGTCGGGCGCCGGCGCGCCGGTCGGCCGCTCCGGTGTCAGCACCGCCGTCGTCCCGTCGCCGCGAATGCCGCGGGCCAGCGCGTCCTCGATCTGGCGGCGGCGGCCCTCGGGCACGCCGGGCGCCGGCAACACCACCACGTACATCCGCCGCGGCGCGGTCCCGCGCCGCGCGGCCCGCGCAGGCGGGGCGAGCCCGCCAAGCAGCGCGGTCGCCAACGCAACCGGCACCAGCGATCGCCCGGCGTTCACGTGCCGATTGTAGCCCGGAACCGCGTCAGCCGGGCGCGCACCCGCGAGCGCCTGGCCCTCGCTACTTGCCGCCGCGCAGGATGCGGTCGACCGCGTCTTCGTTGGACTCGGTCAAGGTCGTCGAGCTGTTTTCGTCCTCGACGACGGCGTCAATGATGCGGTTGTCGTCGCGCTTTTCGGGCGCGCGCTCGGCGCGGCGATCGTGAATCCACCGCTCGACGCGCGCGTCCGACAGCGCCAGGCAAAACGTGCCGTAGAAATCGAGGCGGTTGATCGCGCGCAAGTAGTACTTGTCGTCGCGCCACTCGACGTGCTTGATGCGCTGATCGCCGTATTTGTCCTCCTCGAATACGACCTTGCCGGGACCGTAGCGTCCCTCCATCGCCTGGTGGAAGTACGCGAACGTTCGCTTGCCCTCCGGAAACATCCGCGCGTCGAACGCCAGGTACATCTTGTACAGCTCGCCGTCGACGAAGAAGAAAAACCGCCGCTGGTTGATGTTCTTCTCCGGGTCGGACTCCCAGAACACCAACATGGCCTCGTCGTTTCCGTGTGCAAACTCCGTGTCGATGATCGACACGTCCCACGTCTTCTTCTTGCCGTCGAACTTGGTGTAGCTGGCGTAGATGCGCTTCTTTTCCTTCTTCGCCTTCTCGCGCAGCTTGTCCTGCTCGTAGACGTCGGTCGTCGCGGCGATCTGGTCCTTGTACTTTTCGTCGATGCGCTTGTAGAGAACTCCGAGCACCTGCTTGGGCGACATGCCGAACTCGAAGCCGTTCATCAACTCCCCGATCGCCTTGTGATCGACCGCGGGCGCCGCGTCGGACGCCTGGCTCCGTGCCCCCCTCTTGTGTTTCTTCTTTTTGCCCTTGCGGGCCTTGGCCGCCGCTTCGGGCATCCCGCCGGTCACCGGTCCGGATGCGATGGACAGCGCGAAGCCGCATGCGAGAGCCCAGAGCAATTTGGTGTTTCCGATCATGAACAGGCCTCCGAGTGAACGCGCCGGCAGCCGCCGCGCGGCCTGGGGCAAGTGTACTGGGAGATGCGCGGATCGGCTACCTCGAGCCACCGCACAGCCGAGCCGGGGCCGCGCCGGCGCCCTCGCGGCGATCCCGACGCGCGCGGCGGCGCGTCTATTCACGCGGGCGTGCGCGGCGGCGCGCTACGGCCGCAGATCGACCGCCGGTCGCTCGCGCGCGAGCGACTCGGATGCCCCGGTGAGCACGTCCGGCGTCACGATGATGTCGGTTTCGCGGCCCGAAATCGAGCCGTGGCAGCCGGCGCACACCGCGTCGAACAGGTCGGTCGCGACCCCCATGCTGACGGCCTCCCCCGGCCCGAGTTGGTGCGTCTCGGTCATCGACAGCAGCGTCGCGCCCGACGCGTCCTCGAGCGCGAGCACCACCGGGCGGCGCGCCGGCAACAGCATGCGAACCGAGCCGTCCGGCTCGAGCGGCGCGCGGCCGATGAGCTCTCGCTCCTGGTAGATGCCGTTGACGTTGCCCGACGTCGTGCCCGGCGGAGGCGCCTTCTCCAGGTAGACCGCCAGGTGAGTCGCGCCGGCGTACGCGTCGCGCGGGCGGCCGCGCCGCAGGTTGGCGGTAAACAGGGTCATCGTCGTCGGCGCGTCGATCATGTGCAGCAGTGCGGAGTCCTCGCCGCCCGTCTCGCTCGGCTGTGCGCCGCCGCCGAACACGAGCTGGCGCCGGTTGATGTAGCCGGCGTGCGGCGGTCGCTTGATCGCGAGCACCGCCTCGACCTGCTGGCCGGGGCCGGACACGAGCACCTGGCGGTCGGGCGTACACGTCGCGCCGGGCGCCGGAGGCACGCACGGCCGCGTGTAGACGATGTCGAAGTCGATCGACGTGAGCGCACCGAGGTCGCCAGTGAACGCGGCGTACGACACGATGATGCCGCCGTCGGGCGCCGTCGTCGGCGACCGGTAGGCGCCGACGGTCGCCGTGCCGACCCGACCCGTCGCCGCCGGATCGACAATCGTCATCGACTTGAGGAACCCCTCGTCGTCACGCCCGGCCTCGAACGGCCCGACGCTGCGATTGAAGATTGCGAGCGTTCCGGCGCCGGCGCGCGCGCCGCGATCGGACAGAATCAACAGGAAGTTCCCGTTGGAACCTTCCCGGATCTCGGTGGCCTGCTGATAGTCCACCGACGGGCAGGTCGCGTCGAGATCGCGCAGATCGCAGAATTTCGATTGTGCCCGCTGCGCGAGCAGCGGGTGGTAGTCGGTGAGATCCCAATTGATGCGCCGGCCGCTGATCTGGTAGAAGCCGTCGCTCACCTTCTCGGTGGACATGATCATGCGGCCTTCGCGCATGAACGCCGGCGACAGCTCGCTGTTGAGCAGCACGGTCACCTGTTCGGGGTTCGATCCGTCCGCGCGCATCCGCCAGATGTCCGATTGCGGCAAGAACAGCGCGCGCGACACGGTGCCCGCACGCGACGTCGCGAACGCGATCCACTCGCCGTCCGGCGACCACGCCGGGTCGAAACGATGAACGAGCATCCCGTCGACCCGGTCCGGGAACCCGTCGGGGACGATTTCGGTGCATCCTCCCCCGTCGATGTCGACGGTATAGATCCGCCGCGGGTCGTCGGCGGCGACGCGCATCGCGAACGCGATCGTCCGGCCGTCGATGTTCACGTCGGGGCCGCTGATGTCGCGGGTCGCGCGAGTCCCGGGACACCCCGCCAGCAGGTCGACCGGCGCGCCGACCGCTGCGATCGAACCATCGGGTCCGAGCGTGAGATCCGCGCGCAGCAGCGACGAGCCCGGCTGGTACGTGTCGAACTCCAGCGGCGTGGCGACGTGGTCCTCGTCGCGGTCGACATAGATCATCGGGATCGTATCGCCGGGTTCCATCGGCGTGACCTGTCCGGCCGCCAGCAGCTTGTCCCGTTCGATGTCCACCCAGCGCTGGAAGGTGCAAAACGGCGTGGCGGTGGCCGGGTCGTAGTCGGCCGGGCAGGCCGACGGCAGCGACGGGCCGGAGCCCGCGGCCACGAGCACGGCGCCGCCCCGGTGACGGATACCGCCGTCGGACGCGAAGATGCCCTTGGCCACCGCACGGCTGGCGCGCGCGTCCGCAAATTCCATCGCCATGAAATCGTTCTTGAGCAGCTCGTAGTTCTTCTCCAGCGCCACGGCGGAGAAGAACCCTCGGCTGCCCGAGCGAAGCTTCAGATCGTTGAACGCCTGCGGGCTGTGGCACGCCTCGAACGAACAGCCGCGGGAAAGCAGCAGCGGTTGGACGTGGTCGGCAAAGAACTCCTTGCCCGGATCCCCGTCGCCGAACTCGATCGCGCCGACCTTCTCCGCCCAGCCCCGGATGGTCTGGTAGTCCGCATCGTCCCGGCTGCCGAAGTGGTCGCCGCCGGTGTGCGCGTAGCCACCCGCCGTAACGGCGAGCGGTCGGTTTAGCAGTTCGGAGTTGTCGACCTGCGCGTCGACGAACGCCTGGGCCTGGCGGAAGTTGAACGCCAGCTGCCGGTCGTCGTCGCCGCACGTGATGTAGAAGTCGGACTGCCCGGCGCCGTGACAGTTGCCGCTGTTGCACCGCTCGAGCACCGGCATGACCTCGTCGCGGAAGCGCGCGAACTCGGGGTGGGCGCGGACCTCCATCTCCGTCGCCGCGTCGAAGTCCGGCGGAACGTCCGGCGAGCACGGCCCCGTGCCGTCCACGGGGGGCGACGGCGGAGGCAGGCCGTTTTCGGTCGCGCCGCGCTCCATCCACGTCTGCAAGGTCAAGTAGGCGGGGGATCCGACCTGGAACACGGGGCCGCCGGAGTGCGGGATGTCCAGGCACAGGAACTCGCCCCGGTAAGGAATCTGCACCTCGCAGGTCGCGCCGACCGCCTTGACGAGCAGCAGCGGGATCGGATACGCGCCGAACGATCGCAGCACGTCGCGCCGCTTCTGCACGTTGTCGAACGACGTGAGGTCGAGGTTGCCGGCGGTGAACGCGAACGGATCGTCCGGGTCAGCCGCGTGGCAGCCCGCGACGTTGCGCACGCACGACTGCGCGAAGATCGGCGCGATCGTGTCGTCGTAAAACGTCGTGCCCGGGGCCGGCTCATCGGTGCAGGCCCCCAGGGCCACCCACGAGCACACGAGCAGCAGCAGGCGAGTCGAACGCATCGGTTGGATCGTACTCTAGGTCGAAAAGGACTGCGGCGGGCTCGAACGCAGTGCAATCGAGCCCGCCGGCGTAGGAGGATCTAGGTAGGGCGCACGCCCACCTTTTCCCTCACGTCATCGTGAAACGGCTGCTGGCGCATCGGGGCTCATCGCAGCTGCGACAGCGCCACGCGCGCCACGCCGCGCACGAGCCCCGACGGGTCGGTCAGCGCGGCCTCGAGGACGCCGCGCGACGCCGGGTCGCCGATGCGGCCGAGCGCCCACGCCGCGTTGCGGCGCACCGCCGCGTCCGCGTCGGACGCCACCAGCCGCTCGAGCTCCGCGCGGGCGTCGGCCTGCCGGAACCGGCCGACGAGCGACGCCGCGGCCCGACGCACCGTCGCGTCACGGTCGGCCAACAGCGCCACCGCGGGCGCCGCCGACGTCTGGCCGCGAATTTCTCGCCACGCCGTCACCGCCTCGCGGCGCACGGCGGGATCCGGGTCCTTCATCGCTGCCGCAAGCGCCGGGTTCGCATCCGGGTGACCGATGCGGCCGAGAGCGCGCGCGATCGCGACGCGCGCCTCGGCGTCGAGATCCGTGCGCACGATCGCGGCCGACAGCGCCGGAATCGCCCGGACCAGTTGGAACGCGCCGAGCGCGTCGGCCGCATTGCGCGCCTTGATCGAGTCGTTCATCTGCAGGTACGCCAAAGAGCGCTCGGCGATCTCTTCCATCTGCGCCGGCCGAGCGGCGAACCACCACGCGGCCGCCTCGCGCACCTCGTATTCGGGGTGATCGAGAAGCTGCATCATGTCGGGAATGCAGCTCGCGCAGAACATGAACTCCCCGTGCTCGATCTGCGAGACGATCGCGGACGGCACGCCGCTGGCGATCGCGCGGCGCAGCTCCGCGACGGTGTGTCCGGGGTCGGCTGCGGCCGGCGCCGAGGTGGCGACCAGCGCCAGCCCGAGCACCGCACCGACGAGCTTCTGGGTCAGGGTCTCGTGCGTCTTCATGGTCTTCCTCCGTGGTCAGTACTGCGCGCCGGGCGCGGTCTCGCGGGTGTAGAACTGCACGCCGCTGTCGATGGCCAAAATGAGCGCGTAGTACTCGTCCGGGGTGAGTTCCTCGCCGCCGACGTCCACCGGGTGGATGGGCCCGTCGAATGCGCGGACGTTCGTGTCCACCGTCGGGAACAGCTGCGGCGGGTTCAGCTTTTGAATCAGAATCGAGTTGCGCGCCTGGTTCGGGATGGCGTACACGGGCATGTCGCCCATCAGGACGAGGTTGGGGTTGTCCCGTTCGAGTTCCATCATGTCGGGCCCCGCAATCGACAGGTGCGACGCGCTGTAGCCCGACATGATCGCCTCGCCGACACCGTAGTCGACCTTGTGGCCGCGCAAGTCGAAGGTGATCGTCTGCATGTCGCCGGTCTCGGTATCCATGATCGTGATCGACTTGTTCGCCGGTCCGGGAGTGCCGTCGTGGCAGCTCACGCACTTGGCGTTGAAGATCGCCTGGAGCGCGCCGAGCCCGCCGGGGGCCGCGGGATCGTCCTCGCCCCACGCGGCGCCGCGAATCTTGTCGATCGAGTAGTCGGTGGACCGGCGCAGTTCGCGCGGCAGGTTCATGTCAATCGGCCCGGCGGCCACGGCCTGGGTGATGCCGGGCTGGATCACGGTGGTCCCGGCGCGATCCTCGTGGCAGCCGCCGCAGAACCGCGACTCGCCGGGGTTGCCCGAAATCCAGATCGGCTCGGACGCCAGCGCCATGCCGAACTTGTCGATCGGTTGCTGGTGCACCGGGATATTCGCCGGGATGATCGCGGCCCACGACCCGTCGGGGAACACCGGCGCAATGCCGAGCTGCGCCGAGCCCTCGTGCCGGGTGAGACCGAACTTGCGCGGCACGCCCTCCTCGGACGAGAACCCCTCGAGGATGCGCACGCCGTAGACGGAGCCGGGCTCGAAGTGCTCGATCGTGGACTCGTACACGTTCATCGAGCCCAGCAGCACGGCGTCATCGGCAAACCCGTTGCTGCCGGACGGCTCGATCACCTTGGGCGGAGTCCGCGCGACGAGCGGCTTGGCGAACACGTCCCAGTAGGTCGGGTCGTTGAACACCGGACGGCGCTTGCCGTCGGCGTCGAGCAGGTAAATGCCGAAGTCCGGCGTCAGCCCGGCCTCGCCGAGCGTCATGTCGTCGACGGGGCCGTCGGCCCACGACACCAGCAACGTCGGCTTGTCGGCGCGGGTGAGCGGGTACGCGTCGTAGTAGCGGCCGACCGTGAACTCGGACGGTCCCTCGCCCCGCGGCACCAGCGGCGTGAGGATCTGATAGCCGGCGTTGGCCTCGGCCATGCGCCGGTCGGCGCACACGTCGCCGTCCTTGAACAGGCCCGACTGCGCCTTGGCGGGGTCGTCGTTGCACGGGTAGCTCTCGCCGAGTCGTACGTCGACCAGCGCGCCCGACTGCAGCGTTCGGTTGCGCGACGTCGCCACGGTGACGATGCGCCCGGGCGCAACCTCGACCGCCTTGAGATACGAGTTGGCGACCCCCGTACCCTCCTTGCCGTACGCCTCGCGGACGACGGTCATGTCCGGGTTCATGATCACCAGGTGGCCGGCGTTCATCTCGCCCAGGTGGTCCCACTGGGTGAGCAGGACGCGGCCGTCGGACAGCGCCGTCGGGTAGACGCGGTGCGACAAATTGCGCGCGCCGAGCACCATCTCGGTCCCGTCCTCGTTCATCGTGCCGACCTGGGTCGTCACGCGGCGCTCGTACTCGTCGCGGAACTGGGGCACGCCCTCGTCGGCCTGCACGTTGTCGTTGGTCATGAAGAAGATCTTTCCGCCGGCCAGGAAGATCGGATAGACGTAGTCCACTCCCTGGTCGCCGGTGAGCTGCGTGACCTCGCGACTGGCGAGGTCGAGCACGAACAGCGCGTAGCGCTGGTCGCTCGACAGCTTGGCGGAGAACACGATCTTCGTGGCGTCGAAGCTCACGTCGTACCAGCTGATGTCCATCGTGTCGGCGAACTCGCCGACCTGCGTCTCGTCGCAGCACAGCACCTCGACCGCACCGTCCGCCGTCGGCGGCGACAACCGGATGAGCCGGGCGCCCGGGTAGTACGACGTGTACTGGAAGATGTCGCCCATCCCGCCGCTGGCGCTCACCGGCCGCTGCAAGATGACGATCGACTCGATGCCCTCCGACTCGAAGATGTCCTGCCCCGACGACCCGCAGGCCATGAGCAGGCTGATTCCGACAGCTAGGGTGATGCGTTTCACGGCGTGCCTCCTGGTGTCCACACCGCGATGTACAGCAAGCGCGATGCCAACAAAAAACGCCGGAATTCCAACGCACTCCCGCCAGGCCGCGGGGGCCACGAGCCGCGCCGCGCGCACAGCCCAGGGGGCGATGGCCCCCAACCCCGAGGCGCTCGGCCGCGTCACGCGCTGCGGGCCAGCGCGACCAACTCCGCCAGCGCCACCAACGCCTCGACCGGCGTCATCGCGTTGGGGTCGAGCGCGGCGAGCCGCTCGCGGAGCGGATCGACCGGCGGCTCGGCGGGCGGCGGCGGCGCCTGCGCGGCGGCAAACAGGTCGAGCTGCGCGCCTGCGCCGAGAGAGCGCGCGCCTTCGAGTTCGCCGAGGATCTGGCGGGCGCGCGACACGACCGGACGCGGCAACCCGGCGAGCCGCGCGACGTCGATGCCGTAGCTGCGATTGGCGCCGCCCTCGACGACGCGGCGCAGGAACACGATCTCGCCCGCATGCTCGCGCACGGCGACCGATACGTTGCGCACGCGCGGCCGCGCCTGCGCGAGTGCGCACAGCTCGTGGTAGTGGGTGGCAAACAGCGTGCGCGCGCCGATCGCGTCGTGGAGGTACTCGGTGACCGCCCAGGCAATCGATACCCCATCGAACGTGGACGTGCCTCGGCCCACCTCATCGAGGACGACGAGCGAGCGGCGCGTGGCGCCGGCGAGGATCGCCGCCGTCTCGCGCATCTCGACCATGAACGTCGACTCGCCGCGAGCGAGATTGTCGGCCGCGCCGACCCGCGTGAAGATGCGGTCGACGATGCCGATGCGCGCCGACCGGGCCGGGACGAACGAGCCGATCTGCGCCAGCAGTACGATCTGCGCGACTTGGCGCATGAACGTGGACTTGCCCGCCATGTTCGGACCGGTGACCACGAGGATCTGATCGGTCGCCGTGTCCAGCCGGCAGTCGTTGGGGACGAACTGTCCGGCCGGCACCGTGCGCTCGACGACCGGATGGCGCCCGTCGACGATGTCGATGACGTCGCCGTCGTCCACCTCGGGGCGCACGTAGCCACCCGTGTGGGCGACCTCCGCGAGCGCCGCGCACACGTCGACCGTGGCGACTCGGCGGCCGGCCTCGACGAGGGCCGCCGTGTGCGCGCGGACACGCTCGCACAGCGCCGCGAACAGCTCCTGCTCGCGCGCCAGCAGCGTGTCCTGCGCCGCGACGATCTTGGCCTCGAGCCCGGCCAACTCCTCGGTCACGTAGCGCTCGCCGGTCGCGACCGTCTGCTTGCGCACGTAGTCGCCCGGTACTTTGTCGAGGTGAGCGCGCGTGACTTCGATGTAATAACCGAACACCTTGTTGTATTTGACCTTCAGCGACGGAATGCCGGTGCGTTCGCGTTCCCGCGCCTCGATCGCGAGAATGGCGTCCTTGCCGCCGGTGGCGAGCCGGCGGTTCTCATCGACGACCGCGCAGTACCCGTCGCGGATGAAGCCGCCGTCGGATGCGCGCGCCGGCGGCCGGTCGACGAGCGCGCGGCCGAGTTCGGTTGCCAGCTCGGCCAGCGGAGCGAGCAGCGCGTCGTCGTCGACCGCAGCCAGCAGATCCGGCGCGCCGAGCGCGCGATCGGAGGCGCTGCGGATGCGCGCGACCAGCTGCGGCAGCCGCTCCAGCGAGTCGCGCAACAAGCCCAGGTCGCGCGGAGTCGCGGCATGTAACGACACGCGGCCGGCGAGGCGCTCGAGGTCCGCGACGTGGCCGAGGTCGCGCCGCAGCGCGTCGCGCAGGGAGGCGCGCTCGACGAGGAACTCGACCGCGTCGTGGCGGCGGCGGATGTGTGCAATGTCCGTGAGCGGATACAGCAACCAGCGCCGCAGCAGGCGTCCGCCCGGGGCCGTCCGCGTGCAGTCGAGCACGCCGAGCAGCGAGCCGTCCTTCTTGCCGCCGATCAGGGTGGCGCACAGCTCGAGGTTGGCGACGGCGGCCTCGTCGAGCACGACGGTGTCGGCCGGCTCGTAGACGTGTAGCCGCGCTAGCGGCAGCGCCCCCGCCGGCTGGGTATCGCGCGCGTAGGCGAGCGCCGTCGCCGCAGCCTGCGCGGCGAGCGGCCGGTCGGCCAGGCCGAGGCCGCGCAGATCGTCGGACAGCGCTCGCTCGAGTTCGGCGGCGACCGCGTCGTCGTCGACCGGAGTAAACGGGCTGTAGACGCAGCCCGGGTGGCGCGCGCGCACCTCCGGGTCCTCGCACAAGATCTCGCGCGGATCGACGCGCGCCAGTTCGCCGGCCAGCGCGTCGAGCCCGACGATCTCGGTGGCGCAAAACTCGCCGGTCGACGCGTCGAGGTACGCGAGGCCGAACCGGTCGCCGGCGCGCGCGATCGCCGCGACGTACCGGCCGACCTTGGGGTCGAGCACCTCGTCGTCGAGGACGATCCCGGGCGTGATGACCCGCACGACCTCGCGCTTGACCAGGCCTTTGGCCTTCTTGGGGTCTTCGGTCTGCTCGCACAGTACGACCTTGTGGCCCAGTTCGGTGAGCTTGGCGATGTAACCGCGCGCCGCGTGGTGCGGCACGCCGGCCATCGGCACGCCGTCGTCGCGACCCTTGTCCCGACTCGTGAGGGTGAGGTCGAGCTTGTTGGCCGCGAGCACGGCGTCCTCGAAGAACATCTCGTAGAAGTCTCCGAGCCGGAAAAACAGGATTGCGTCCGGGTATGCCTCCTTGATCTGGAGGTACTGCCGCATCAGCGGCGTCTCCGACGGCTTGCTGCGGGCCATCGCGGCGGGTGTACCGCAGCGGTCTGACGCCGCCAGCCGGCGGCCCGCCGGTCACAGCCGAGTCACGTACGCGATGATGCGCTGGCGCTTTTCGAACTCGGCCTTGGCCCGCAGCGCATCCGTGTGCGTCGCGTAACGGCCGAGCCGGACGCGGTACCAGACCCCCTTGCCCGGCACCGTCGCCTCCGTGATGTACGGCTCGTAGCCGGCGGCCGTGAGCTTGGCGTGAAACGCCTCGGCCTCCGCGCGGTCCTGAAACGAGGACAGCTGTAGCGTGAACCGCGGCCGGCGCGCCGGTGGCGCCGCGGCCGCCGGCTGGGGCTTCGCCGCCGGCTCCGGCTTCGCCGCCGGCTCGGGTTTCGCCGCCGGCTCGGGCTTCGGCTCCGGCTCCGCCGCCGGCTCGGGCTTCGGCTCCGGCTTCGCCGCCGGCTCGGGCTTCGGCTCCGGCTTCGCCGCCGGCTCGGGCTTCGCCGCCGGCGCAGCCGCGCGGTCTGCCGCCGCGGCCGCCACCGGGCGAACATCGGGAGTGACGAGTTCGGTCGGAAACGCCAGGTCGTCGTCCTCCGCGGCGAGCTGGTCGAGCGCGGCGAGCGGATCGCGCTCCGCCGACGTGTCCGCTCGGTCCGCGACGTGGCTGCGCGCCTCGAGGCGCTTGCCGACCATCACGCCGAGCACGAACACCAAGCTGGCGATCACCGCCCCGCCGAAGAACAGGTAAAAGATCTGCCGGCCGTCGAGACTGACCTCGATCTTGTCCTTGAACAGGTCCGCGTCGTCTGCCCGCATCGCGCCAGATGTACCCCGCCGGGGCGACGCGGGCAACATTTCGGCCGCGCGCCCTTCGCGGCCGCGCCCGGGCCGACGCGCCGCACGAGGTCACGCAGACGACCGGGCGCGGTCGCGCCGGCTACTCGATGACCGCCGTCGGGTCGACGCCGAAGTTTTGGTGGGTAGCCGACGGAATCACGCGAACGATCTTACCGCGAGTGAACGCCGGCGTCGGATCGTCGCCCGCATCGAGTATCCACAAGTTGCCGTCGGGTCCCGGCACGATGCGGACGGGAAGCGCCAGGTCGGCCTGCACCGTCATTGGCGCGAAGCCGCCGCCGATGCGAATGCTCAACCCGTAGCCCGGAAAGACCGGCGAAAACGGCGGCAGCCCGCCCTGCCCGTCGCCGTGACACGCGGCGTCGCCGGTCGTGCTGACCTGGACGAGGTGCATGGTGAACACCGGGTTGCGGAAGCGAATCGCGTCGACCGTGACCGTCTCGAACGGGTCCTCGCCGTCGGCGAGCTCGCGCGGAACGCACTCGCCGCTGTCGTCGAGCACCAGTTGGCTCGTCTTGTCGATGGTGTGATCGATCGTCGTGGCGCACGGGTTCGGCTCCACGTCCGCGAGCCCGTCGCCGCTGCACGGCGGCACGCGCAGCGGGATGCGGCCGACGTGCAGCGGATTGCCCGCCGGGTCGTCGATGCACTGCCCCGTCGCCGGATCGACGATGCGATTGTGCAGATAGCCGGTGATGCGGGTGGAGTCGATCGCCGCACCGATGACGGTGAACGCCTCGCCCGCGTTGACGCGATATCGCTGGAGCGCCGGCGTGCAGGCCTCCGTCGGCAGCGGCCCGAAGGTGCACAGGCCGTCGCGGTTGCAGTAGGCGCCGTCTGCGCAGCCCGGGTCTTCCGCGTCGGGGTCGCACGTCATCACGCACCGCTTCGGACCGGGCGCGCGGCTCGGGTCGCTCACGCACGCCCACGAATACGGCGACGGCTGGAGCACGTCGTCCTTGGGCTGCTGGTCGAGCGGAAACACCTGCTCGTAGCGGGCGAGATCCGCGCACTGGGCGTCGCTGTCGCAGCCGTCCAGCGGCGTCGTGAGCAGCGTGACGAGCCGCTCGGCGAGCGTCAGGTGCCCCGCGTAGGTTTCGACCGCGGTGTAGCGGCGCTGCGACACGAGCAGGTCGCGGCATTCGTGCAGCAGCGCGTCGGCGTCCTGCGCGGGGAAGCACAGGCCGGTGGACACGGTGCTGTCGGGATGGAACACGCACTCCTCGCCGACGCTGCAGTTTGCATCGCTCGAACACCCCATCAGCGTGACGACGTCGTACTCCTGCACGCCCATGCCGCAAAACGGCGCCGCGCCGTCGACCAGGAGCACGTCGTCCCCGTCCTCGAGAACCACGCCGACGCGCACGGTCGGCCCGTCCTCTGCGAGCGCCTGATCGTCGAGCGACAGCTGGCCCTCCCACGCGATCACGAACTCCTCGTTGCGCGCCGCCAGAACGTCGGGAAACGCGTACTCGCGCACGAGCGGCGGCGCCGACATCTCCAACTCCGACACGTCGTCGCGCGACATCGTCGACTCCGTCCCGAGTTCGCACAGCACGCGGCGGCCGACCGGTAGAAGCGCACGGCTGCGATCGAACGACATCACATCGAGGTCCAGCAGCTGCGCGACGCCGTCGCGCGCGCGCACGCCATACTGGGTGTTGCTCGCGGTCGAGTTGACGCTGGTCGAACAGGTCGTGGGCACGTACGAGCGTTCCGTCACCGCATCGCGCGGCTGGTGCGGGATCGCCAGCGGCATGTCCACTGCGAGCGGATCGTCGCTGCGCTCGGAGTCGAGGTAGTGGTCGTCGTCGACGTTGACGACGTGCACCAATCCGTCGGAGGTCGTCACCATCGCGAACGTGCCGACCATCGTGAGCGGAGCGCGCGCGGTGTTCGAATCGACCGGTTCCGCGGGCACGTTCGAGTAGATCGCGACGTCCAGCGGCGACGCATCGCGCGGGAATCGGATGCCGGGGCCGCGCGCCCCGGCGCGACGCGGCGGCGTGCGCGAGTCGCCGACTGGCATGCACGCGAGGAAACCGCGATCCGTCACGTCGTGGAGGTAGCGCGGGTCGACCTGGGTGTCGCATTCGACGCCGTGGGTGACGTCGACGACGCGGATGCTGCGGTCCGTACCCACGCCGTAGACGAATCGGAACGCGCCGGCCGAGTCCGCGGGGTTGCCGAACGAGGCGTTGCCGCGCGCGCCGCCAGGGTAGATGACGCCGGTCTCGGCGAGGCGGCGCAGTCCGACCGGACCCTCGAGCGGAATCGAGGTCGCCGACGTCGGCAGGCCGGCGTCGTCGAGCGATACGACCGCGAGTGCCGCCGCGTTTTCGGCACCGATGAACAACCGCGAGCCGTCCGCCGCCACCAGCACCGCCCCGGGCCGCGGCGCACCGCTGTCGGTCCCGCCGTCGGGCCCCGCGTCGGCCGGCCCCGCGTCGGCCGGCCCCGCGTCGGCCGGCCCCGCGTCGGGCCCGCCCGCGGCCGTCGCGCCGCCCGCGCGCGCATCGCCGCACTCGACCGGACAGTCGAGGTCCCCGCCCGCCACGACGGGCGTGCCGTCCGCGCCGAACCGGATCGACGCGACCACGCCATACCCGGTGCCGCCCGGTCCGCCCGTCGGATCGATGACCGCCACCGCGTGGCACGCCGGGTACGCGACGTACAGCAGGCCCGTCGGTTCGGCCGGACACTCCTGCGCGGTCGCCGGCAGCGGAGGCTCGGTGGCCATCATCCTCGGCCGCGCGCGCAGCACGTCGCCGGCTGCGGTCACGATCGCCGCGCGCCGGACCGACGCCTGCTGCTGGACCGCGGCGACCGGGTCCACGATCGACAGGTCGCAGGTCCCGGCGTTGGCGACGGTCAAAAAGCAGCCCGTCTCGTCCGTCGCGATCGACACCGGCAAGCTGCCGACCGGGAGGGAGTTCTTCCCCGGGACCAGCGGGTCGGAATCGATCACGACCCCGGCCTGAATGTTCACGCTCATGTCGACGACGGCGACCGTGCCGGTCTCCGATTGCAGCGCGAATCCGTACATCCCCGGCGTCACCGCCGGACTGGGCCCCGCGTCGGCGCCGCCGCCGGCCAGCCCGCCGAAGCAGTTGTCGAGCGGCTGCGCGGTGAAGATCTCGCTGCCGTCGTCGAGCACGAGCCCGCCGACGCACGCGAACGCAAGGTCGGTCGGCCGGTCGAGGTTGCGCGGCTCGGCCGCCGGAAACTCCTGCGAACACGCGAGCGCCGCCGCCCCGGCGACCGCGCACGCGAACGCCGCCCGCCGCATCAGTCGTCCCCCAGATCCGGCTCGCCGAGCCGGACGACGACGCGGTTCTCGGTCGGCGCACCGGGCGTCAGATCGATGACCGCGATGGTGTTTTCGAGAAAGTTGGTCACGTACATCTGTTTGCGCGCTTCGGACACGGCAATCGCGTGCGGCCCGCGTCCGGCGTTGACGACCGCTTCGAGCGTCGCAGCTTCCGGGTCGATCACCCACACCTGGCCGTCCCGAAAGCAGCTCACGTAGGCGCGCTCGCCCGCGCCGACGTCGGCGACGGCGACGATCCCTGCCTGCGGGCACAGCTCGGTCGCGATCAGCACCTCGTTGCGCGGGCGCCCGTCGGCGTCGTCGGACGTGTCGACGGTGATGAGGGTCGGCGGGTTCCGGTTGATCACGTGCGCGCGGTCACCGCCGGCGGAAAATGCGATGCCGCGCGAGTCGTCCGCCGGGAACACCGTGTTGACGAAGAAATAGTCGGTCGGGGCCAACAGCGGAAATCCGCCGTCGAGTGGCTGCTCGACGTGCAACATCTGAACGCGCGATTCCACGCGGCTGGTGACGTACACGAGGTCGTCGGCGGTGCCGGGGCGGCGCCCAGCCACGCCGACCGCGCCGCGCAAGCCGTTGACGCGCGTCGTGAAGAAGCCGCCCTTGACGTCGGCGAGCACCGGCGGCTCCGAATCATCCGGCGGGGTCGCGACCAGCGATACGTTGCCGGTCGTGAGATGCGCGACGACGGCGTAGCCGTTGTCTCCGTCCACGAAGATGCCGAACGGCTCGGAGGTGAGCGTTCCCTGATCGGGGTCGCCGCGCAACTGGGTGATCTGGTGGCGCACGTCACAGCGCGGGTAGTCGCCGGATCCGCCGCACTCGAACAACTCGCTGGCGGGATCGAAGTCCACCCAGGTAATTGACGGGTCGCCGCGCACCGGCAAGAACAGGCGCACGCGCCCGTCGGCCAGCGTTTGCGTGCCGATGTCGCCGGCGAAGTTGCCGAGGCGGACGGTGGCGCCCGGCACCAGGAACGCCGCGCCGTCGCCGTCGGCCTCCTCAGGGCACACGACCGTCTCTCGCACCTCCGGATCCTGCGCGCAGCCGGCGGGGACCTCGCCGTCGTCCACCCAACGCCGGACCAGCGCATCGACCACGTCCACATCGACGAGCTGGAGGCTGCTGGACCCATACCGCAGGTCGGAGTTGGCGTTGCTCACGAACAGATAGCGGTCGTCCGGCGACAGCGCCAGGCCGGTCGGAAAGTAGAACGCGTCGGCGGGCGGCCGGACGTCCTCGGCGCTCGCCGGGCAGCCCGCCAGAGCCAACCCGAGCGGGATCACAGCGATGGCGGCGCGCATCGGCTCCATGCGGGTGATTGGATTCGCGCCGTGCGCGGCGGGTTGCCCGCGGTGCGTCATTTCGCGCGCGCCTCCCCCGCCAGCGCCGCCTGCGCCGCCGCGACCCGGGCGATCGGCACGCGGAAGGGCGAACACGACACGTAGTCGAACCCTTCGACGTGGCAAAACTCGACCGACGACGGCTCGCCGCCGTGTTCGCCGCAGATGCCCACCTTGAGCTTCCGCTTGACGCCGCGGCCCTTGTCGACCGCGATGCGGATGAGCTGCCCCACCCCCTCACGATCCAGCGCCACGAACGGGTTGTTCGGCAGCAGGCCGCGGTCGAGGTACTCGCTGAGGAAGGTGCCGGCGTCGTCGCGAGAAAACCCGTAGGTGGTCTGGGTGAGATCGTTGGTGCCGAAGGAGAAGAAGTCGGCGTGCTCGGCGATCCGGTCGGCCACCATGCACGCGCGAGGCAGCTCGATCATCGTACCGATCAGGTACGGGATGTCCGCGCCGGCCTCGGCCAGCACCGCGTCCACCTCGGCCGCGACGAGCCGGCGGAGCCGCTCGAGCTCGCCGGACACGGACACGAACGGGATCATGATCTCGGGCTGGACGACGACTCCCTCGGCCGCCGCCTCCACCGCCGCCTCGGCGATCGCGCGCGCCTGCGTCTGATAGATCTCCGGGTGGCTGATCGCCAACCGGCAGCCGCGGTGGCCGAGCATCGGATTCACCTCGCGCAGCCGGTCGACCGCCGCGGCGAGCCGTGCCTCCGCCACGCCGAGTTCGGCCGCGACCTCGGCCATCTCCGGCCCGGGGTGCGGCAAGAACTCGTGCAGCGGTGGGTCGAGCAGCCGGATCGTGACCGGCAAGCCGTCCATCGCGCGGAAGATGTCGGCGAAGTCCTGCCGCTGCATGGGCAGAATCTTGGCGAGCGCCGCGCGGCGACCCGCCTCGTCCTCCGCGAGGATCATCTGGCGGACCGCGAGGATCCGTTCTGGGCCGAAGAACATGTGCTCGGTGCGGCACAGGCCGATGCCCTCGGCGCCGAACGCCCGCGCGGTGCGCGCGTCGGTCGGCGTGTCCGCGTTCGTGCGCACCTTGAGGCGGCGCGCCGCGTCCACCCAGCCCATCAGCGTGGCGAAATCGTCGTCCAGCTTCGCCGGAACCAGCGGCACGGAGCCGACGAACACCTCACCCGTGCTGCCGTCGATGGCGATCGTGTCGCCGCGCCGCACCGTGACGTCCCCGGCGGTCATCTCGCCGCGCGCCAGATCGATGCGGAGCGCGGAACACGCGGTCACGCACGGTTTGCCCATGCCGCGGGCCACGACGGCCGCGTGGGACGTCATGCCGCCGCGCGCCGTCAAGATGCCGGCGCTCACCTTCATGCCGGCGATGTCCTCCGGCGACGTCTCGACGCGCACGAGGATCACGCTGTCGCCGCCGGCCGCGAGCTTCTCGGCCTCGGTCGCGGAGAATGCCACCTTTCCGATCGCCGCACCGGGCGATGCGTTCAGGCCCTTGGCGATCGGCTCGGGCCGCGCGTCCGGGTCGATCGTCGGATGCATCAGCTCGTCGAGCTTGGCCGGTTCGAGCCGCTGCACGGCGGTCCGTTCGTCGATCAGCCCCTCGCGAACGAGGTCCACGGCGATGCGCACCATCGCGCGCGCCGTGCGCTTACCGGTCCGCGTTTGTAGCATCCACAACTTTCCGCGCTGGATCGTGAACTCCACGTCCTGCATGTCGCGGAAGTGGCGCTCGAGCCGCTCACACACCGCCTCGAGTTCGCGATACGCTTCCGGCAGCTCCTCCGCCAGCCTGGCGATCGGCTCGGGGGTGCGCACGCCGGCGACGACGTCCTCGCCCTGGGCGTTGCGCAGATACTCCCCGTAGATGCCCGGCTCGCCGGTGGACGGGTTGCGCGTGAACGCGACGCCGGTCGCGCTGTCGTCGCCGAGGTTGCCGAACACCATCGCCTGCACGTTCACCGCGGTGCCGAGCGACTCCGGGATGCCGTGCATCTCGCGATAGATGCGCGCGCGGGGCGTCTGCCACGACCGGAACACCGCGCCGATCGCGCCCCACAACTGCTGGACCGGATCTTCCGGGAACTGCGACTCGGTGCGCCGCAGGATTTCGATCTTGTAGTCGGTCACCAGGGACTTGAGCGCGTCCGCCGGAAGGTCCGTGTCGCGGTCGACGCCCACCTGCGCCCGCTTGGCCTCGAGCAAGCGCTCGAACGGGCTCGGTTCGGACTCCGACTCGGCGGTGACGCCCATGACGACCTCGCCGTACATGGCGACGAACCGGCGATAGCAGTCGTAGGCGAAGCGCGCGTCGCCGGTCTGCGCGGCCAGCCCCTGGACCGTCGCGTCGCACAGGCCGAGGTTGAGGATCGTGTCCATCATGCCCGGCATCGAGACGGGCGCGCCTGACCGCACCGACACCAACAGCGGGTTGTCCGGGTCGCCGAACCGCGCGCCGACCAAGTCGCCGACCCGCGCCAGCGCTTCGGCGACCTGTTTGTCCAAGCCGTCGGGATAGGTCTGGTCGTGCGCGTAGTAGTAGGCGCACACGTCCGTCGTGATCGTGAACCCCGGCGGCACCGGGATACCGAGTGCAGTCATCTCGGCGAGGTTGGCTCCCTTGCCGCCGAGCAGGTCGCGCTGGTCGGCGCGGCCGTCGGCCTCTCCGGCACCAAAACGATAGACGTATCTGGGCATGGCTACACCGCCAGGTGTCGAAAGTCGGCGATTCGCGCGAACGCCGAGTGGATCGCAGACAGCAGCGCGAGCCGGTTGGCGCGCACCGCGGGATCCTCGTCGAGCACGAGCACCTCGTCGAAGAAGCGGTCGACCGGGTCCTTGAGCGCCGCGAGTTCGCGCAATGCCGCGCGGTAGTCGCCCGCGGCGACGTGGCGCGCCGCTTCGTCGCGGACGGCGGCGAGCGCGTCGAACAGCGCGCGTTCGGCCGGCTCGGCGAGCGCCTCGGCGTCCGGCTCGCCGGCCGCCGCCTCTCCCTTGAGGATGTTCGCCACCCGCTTGAACGCGGTCGCGAGCGGCTCGAAGTCGGGGCGGTTCCGCAGCCCGGCGACCGCCTCGGCGCGGGCGGCGGCGTCGGGCACGTCGAAGAAGCCGGCGGCGAGCGCGGCGTCGACGCAGTCGGCCGGCAACCCGCGCCCGTCGACCAACAGGCCGCGCAAGCGCACGCGCAGGAACTCGAGCACGTCGTCGACCGGCACGGCGATCTCGTGCTCCGCCGCCGCCGCGCGCACGAGCGCGTCGAGGCCGACGCGCCAGCCGCGGTCGAGCAGAATCGACAGCACGCCGAGCGCGGCCCGCCGCAATGCGTACGGGTCGGCCGATCCGGTCGGCGTCAGACCGACCGCGAAGCAGCCCGCGATCGTGTCGATCCGGTCGGCGATCGCCAGGCACGCGCCGGCGTCGGTCTGCGGCAGCGCGTCGCCGGCCCCGCGCGGCAGGTAGTGCTCGCGGATCGCCGCACACACGGCGTCCGGCTCGCCGGCCAGCCGCGCGTAGTGGGCGCCCATCACGCCCTGCAGGTCGGGAAACTCGCCAACCATGTGCGTCACCAGGTCGGCCTTGCACAGCGCGGCCGCGCGCGCGACCGCCGCTTCGCTGCCGGCCGGCGCGAACGTCGCCGCGATCCGGGCGATGCGGCGCACCTTGGCGCCCACCGTCCCGAGCTTGGCCTGGAACACGACGCCGTCGAGTCGCTCGGCCCATTCGTCGAGCGAACGCTTGCGATCCTCCTCGAAGAAGAACCGCGCGTCCGCCAGCCTCGCCGCGAGCACCCGCTCGTTGCCCTGGCGGACGACGTCCACGTCGCGCGTGATCGTCCCGGCGATCGTCGCGAACCGATTGGTGAGCGCGCCGTCGCGGGTCTCCATCGCGAAATAGCGCTGGTGCGAACGCATCGCCGAGACGATGACCTCTTCCGGCACGTCGAGGTAGGCGGCGTCGAACTGGCCGCACACGCCGACCGGGTACTCGACGAGGAAACACACTTCGTCGACGAGTGCGTCGTCCCGGCGCACCCGCGCACCGGTCTCCTCCTCGATCCGGCGCAGTTCGCCGCGGATCGTGTCGCGGCGAACGGCCGGGTCGGCGACGACGAACGCCTTGCGCAGCGCCCTGAGGTAGCCGTCGCGGTCGCCGTCGAGTTCGATCGGGCCGGGCGCGAGGAAGCGGTGGCCGCGCGTCATCCGACCGGACGCGACCCCGCGGAACGTAAACGGCACGACCTCGCCGCCGTAGATCGCGACCACCCAGTGGACCGGACGCGCGAACGCCTCGTCGCGCCAATGCCAGCGCATCTGCTTCGGCCACGGAATGTCCGACAGCAGCGACGGGATCAGATCGGCCAGCACGGCGAGCGCGGGCTGGCCTGCCTCCCGCCGCGTGCACACCACGTACTCGCCCTTGCGGCCGTCGACCTCGGCGCGCTCGAGGTCCGCCACGTCGACGCCGTTTTTCGCCGCAAATCCGATCGCCGCCTTGGTCGGGCGGCCGTCCGCGTCGTAGGCGGCGCGCACCGGCGGTCCGACGACTCGCTCGGCGAGATCCGGCTGGCGGTCGGCGACGTCGACCACGGATACCGCCAGGCGCCGCGGCGTGCCGTACACCGCGACCGCTCCGTGCGCGAGCCGAGCGGCGGCAAGGCGCTCGGGCACCCGGCGCGCGAGGTCGGCGAGCGCGGCCGCCGCAAACCCGGCCGGGATCTCCTCGGTGCCGACCTCGACGAGCAGTTCACGCGGCATGGGGCATCGCCTCCCGCGCGGCCGCCAGCGCCGCCGCGTTGACGCCGCGGTCGAGGGCCGCATCGAACGCCGCCGCGGCGCGCTCTCCGACCGCCGGCGGCAACAGCGGGAACCGCCGCCGCGCGCGCGCGATCAGAAAGGCCTCGGCGCACCGCCGCGCCATCTGGCGAACCCGGCCGATGTAGCGCTGGCGCTCGGTCACGCTGATCGCGCCCCGCGCGTCGAGGATGTTGAACACGTGCGACGCCTTCATGCAGTAGTCGTACGCGGGCAGCGGAATGTCGGCCCCGACCAACCGCGTGCACTCGGCCTCGTACTTGTCGAACAGCTCGAAGCCGAGCGCGACGTCCGCCTGTTCGAAGTGATAGACGGAGTACTCGACCTCCGCCTGATGCCGAATCTGCCCGTAGGTCACGTCCGCGTTCCACCGGAGGTCGTAGACGTTGTCGCAGTCCTGCAGGTACATGGCGATGCGCTCGAGCCCGTAGGTGAGCTCGCACGTCACCGGCATCAGATCGATGCCGCCGGCCTGCTGGAAATACGTGTACTGGGTCACCTCCATGCCGTCGGCCCACACCTCCCAGCCGAGGCCCCACGCGCCGAGGGTGGGCGACTCCCAGTCGTCCTCGACGAAGCGGATGTCGTGCGACAACGGGTCGAGCCCGACGCGCCGCAGCGAATCCAAGTACAACTCCTGGACGTCGAGCGGCGACGGCTTGAGGCCGACCTGGAACTGAAAGTACGCCCCCAACCGGTTCGGGTTGTCGCCGTAGCGGCCGTCGGTGGGGCGACGGCACGGCTGCACGAACGCCGCATTCCACGGCTCGGGGCCGAGCACGTGCAAGAACGTCGCCGGGTGGAACGTTCCGGCGCCCACCTCGACGTCCACCGGTTGGTGCACGGTGCAGCCGCGCTCGGACCAGAACCGCTGGAGTTCGAAAATCAGGTCCTGCAGGTACATGAGGACGGCGCACTATACGGTCGCCCACCGAGGCGGTCAACCGGTGCTATACACTTGAAACCCTTGACGTTCGCCCGGCCTACCGGCTACCGTGGTCCCATGGCGCGGCGGTGGGTCATGCGCGCGGCGGCCGGCGCGGTCGCGGCACTCGCGGGGTGCTCGCTGATCTTGGATTTCGGCGGCGACCTGCGCGACGCCGGCACGGCCGGCGATGCGGCACCCACGATCGACGGCGGCGCGATGTCGTGCACCGCGTACGAGCCCAACGACGCGCAGGACAGCGCGATCGCGATCGAAGCCGGAACGCTGTCGGCGGCCGTGTGCCCCGAGGGCGACCGCGACTGGTACGCATTCTCGGTCGACGGCGCGCAGGACGTCGTGATTGAGCTTCGGTTCGACAACCGCAACGGCGCCGGCGACCTCGACATGCTGCTGTTCGACGACCAGGGCGCCGAGCTGCTGCCGAAGGGCAACGGCTTTTCCGACGTCGAGCGCATCGAGCGAACTGCGACGTCTCAACATGGCCGCCTGC
Organism: Deltaproteobacteria bacterium; assembly: GCA_003696105.1. NCBI lineage: Bacteria > Pseudomonadati > Myxococcota > Myxococcia > Deltaproteobacteria bacterium. The sequence continues at coordinate 25,721 of RFGE01000119.1, forward strand.
CGGCCGGAACCTACGCCGTCGAGGTATTCGCGTTCCAGAACAACCGGACCAACGACTACACGCTCGAGCTGACGATCGATCCGCCGACCGGCGGCACGCCCGACGCGGGGCCGCCCGACGCGGGGCCGCCCGACGCATAGGGGGCAGGTCTACAGGTCGAGCAGGCTGTCCGACCGGCGCTTCTTGACCCGCGGGCGGCTCAGCTCGATGGAGATCGTCGTGTCCCCGCGCACGGTGCGCGTCCGCGACCAGGTGCGAAACCCGCGCGCCCTGGCGACGATGCGCACCTTGCGCGGCCCGGACAGCGACACGCGGTAGTCGGCGCCGGTCACCGGCTCGCCGTCCACGGTAATGGTTGCCTCCGCATCGGCTGGCGTCACGCGGAAGGTGAGCGTCGCCGTCCGCGCGTGCGGTGCGGGCGGAGCCGCCTCGCGATCCGGCGATCGCTCGCCGCCGGCCTCGCCGCCCACGGCGCCCTCGCCGCCCCCCGCGCCCTCGCCGCCCGCGGCACCCTCGCCGCCCGCGCCCTCGCCGCCCGCGCCCTCGCCGCCCGCCACGCCCACGCCGGCGCCCGCCGCGCCCTCGCCGCCGCCCGCCGCGCCCTCGCCGCCCGTCGCGCCCCCGCCGGCGTCTGCGGCGGTCCAGGCCGGCCGACCGGCATCCCGCGCGCCCGGAAGAGCCGCCGCCGGCGCGCCCGGCGCCGCGGTCCCGCCCGCGGCCGCATCGGCGTGCGACGCAAGTGCGACGGCCGGGCGGCGTCCACGGTCGCCGGTCGCGTCGCCACCGTCGCGGCCCCCGGCGATGGACAGGCCGACGAGCACGCCCAGCGCGAGCCCCGAACCGATCGCGATCGGCAGGTGGGGAACCGACCGGCGCGCCGGAAGGCGCGGGATCGCCTCGGTCGGCAACATCGCCGCCGGATCCGGCGCGTTCGCCGGCACCGCACCACCGCCGGCGCGCGCCGCGACCGACACCGGCTCCGCCGCGGGAGGGCGCGCCGATTGTTGTGGATACACCGGATAGGCCGGCGCCGGCGGCTGGCTGCCGCCTCCCGCCGGCTGTTTCGGATCGGCCACGAAAAAACGCTATCAGAACGCCCCGCCGGCAGCCACTCCGACCTGGCCGGTCCCGGCGTACGGCGCAATCCACATGCGCGCCGCGTGCGTGTCGCGAGCGCGCCGCGCCGCGCGCTCGCGATTGGCGCGGTAATCGGTGAAGTAGTAGTACGCGGTGTACGCGCCCGCCGAGATCGCCCCGACCCACAGCAGGTCGGTTACGAGCGCGAGCGTCTTGCCACTGTCGCGCGCACTCTCGCGCTCCGACACGGGCAGCGTGTCGTCTTCGAAGTCGCCGTGCTTGGACGCGGCCAACACGCCCGTGACGATCGCCGTCGCGACCAGGCCGCCGGCGACGGACGCACCGACGATCACGCGCGTGCGGCCCGCCGGCGCTGGCGGCTCGGAACGCGGCGGCGGCGCCTCGACGATCGGCTCCGCCGGCACGGTCTTGATCAACTTGTCCAGGTACACCTCGATCGTCTGCTCGCCGACGTCGACCGTGCGCTTGTCCTCGTACGGCTTGTAACCGTCCTTCGTGACCTTGATCGAGATCTCGCCGGGAATGAACGCCACCGGTTCGGACAGCGGTGCCGTCCCGACGACGACGCCGTCCACGGCGACGGTGGCTCCCTCCGGCTCGACGTGAAACGTGACGAGCGCGAGCCGCTCCTTGAGTTTGTCGATGGCCACTTCGATCTCCGCGCGAAGGTCGTCCGGCAAGCCTTCGGCCTCGGCCAACACCTTGCGGTAGTGATCGAGCGCCTCGAGATCCATCCCGAGGCGCTCCTCGACCTGCGCGATCGGGTAGTACAGAGTCGGATTCGGCACGCGTTCGTAGGCGGCCTGGTAGTCCGCGAGGGCCGCCTCGTACTCCGCGACGGCCTTTTCCTCGTCGCCGCGCCTGCGGTAGCGATCGCCGCGGTCGCGGTGGCGGTCGCCGGCCTTCAGGTGTTTTTTCGCCTCACGTTTGTCGTTCGCGGATTGCGCGGCCGCGTGCGGAACGCCCGCGATCAACACGGCCGCGACGACCGCCGCCGAGCCGATGCGATCAGCCATCCCCATGCCGCGAGGGTACCACCGGTGCGCTCATCTTGGCGATGAACTCCAGCGACCGCAGCGGCTTGCCGACGTGCGCGAGGACCATTGCGACGAGCGCGTCGCGCGCTGCGGCCGCGCCCGCGCCGCCGTCGGCGGGCGCGTCCACGAGCCGCGTGGTCGCCCGCGCGGCGCGCAGGGCCGCCAGCGCGTCCGGAGGCAGCGGCTTGGCGCTCGCGCCGGCGTGACACGCGGCGCACACCGCGCCGCCGCGCAGGCCGTCGAGCACCGTACCCGCCGCCGCCAGGGCCGCCGCGTCACCGCACGCGATGCATGCGTCCAGTTCGGGCGCGAGCCCGACGAGTTCGAGCAGGCGCAACTCGAACGCGCGCAACACGCTCGGCGACGCGCCGCGGGCAGCCAGCGCCTCGAACAACTCGACCACCAGGTCGAAGATCGCCGGCTCGGCCTGTTCGAACGCGGTGAGTTCGCGCACCAGCTCGAGCCCGTAGCTGCCGTGCGCGACCGCGGCGACGTCGCCGCCGAGGCCGGTGAAGTCGCGGACCACGTCGTAGCTCGCCAGCGTCCACAGCTCGCCGCGCCGGGCGCGCAATTCGGCCCGGCCCACGGTGAACAGGGCCAGCCGCGCGCCGAATCGCCGGGACGACCGCCGCGCGCCGCGCGCGAGGGCCGACAGCTTGCCGAGGTCGCGCGACAGCAACGTGACGATCAGGTCGGCGTCCCGGTATGGGACGGCACGCAGCAGCAGGGCGTCGGTCGCGTCCGCCATGCCGGCTCACCCCCCGCCCGCGCCGCCGGCGGACCCGCGACCCGCCGCGCGGGCGCTCGCGGAGCCGTTCACGGCCGCCGGTGCGCCGACCGATCGCGTTCGTCCTGGACGCCGGTCGATCACGTCGTCGCGTACGTGGGATCGATCGCGCTCATCAGCGCGATCCGCGCGCCGTGGAGTTCGAGGATCCGCTCGTGGCCGTCCGCGATGCGGCTGTCGGCGGCGCAGCCGTCGCCCTCGATGAGGGCGCCGCCGCCGTCGACGCAGCCGCTCACGTGGCCGTCGCCGGGCCCCGCGTCCGCCGCCGGCGAGTCGCCCGCGATCGCGCCGGCCAGTTCCGCGCGCAGCGCCGCGTCGCCGACGGTGCCCGATTCCACGTAGTAGACCGACGTGCCGTCGGGTGCGGGCGTCATCACGCCCTGAAGGCGCGGCTCGGCGAGGGCGACCGGGATCGGCAACCCCAGCGCGCCGGCGACAACCAGCGCGCACGCGAGCGAACGCTTCATCGTCCAACCTCCTGCCGCATCGCCGGGCGCGCGCCGCGGTTCCGTCACCCCGGGGCGCCCCGCGCGCGGTCCGGCGCGGCGGCGACCGCCGCCCCCGGCGCGGGCCGCGCGCGCGTGAGGCCATCGGACGCGCTGGTCGGCCCGCGGAGCAGATACGACATCGTGAGCGTCGCGACGATGACGAGGATGATCACCGCCAGCGTCACCGCACCGCGCCGCGCCCCGTCGCCCGCCCGGTCGTCGAACAGGTGGCGCGCGACGAATGCGCCAGTCGATTGCAAACGCGACCGCGAGCCCGCGTCGCGCGCCTCGCCGTCGACCGCGTCGCGCGCGTCGCCGCCGGCCGCGTCGCGCGCGTCGCCGCCGACCGCGTCGCGCGCGTCGCCGCCGACCGCGTCGCGCGCGTCGCCGCCGACCGCGTCCGCCGTCCGACCCGACGCCGACTCGGCGGGGGCGCCCCGCCCGCCGGCGTCCGCCGCCGCGCGGCTGTCCGCGTAGGCCCGCACGATCGCGTCTCCGTCGAGGCCGACGCAGCGAGCGTACGCGCGCAAGAACCCGCGCGCGAACACATCCGCCGGCAGCTCGTCGAACGCGCCGCGCTCGAGCGCAGCCAGCGATCGCACCGGCACCTTGGTGACGCGCGCGATGTCGTCGACCGACAGGCCCTTGCCCTCGCGGGCGTCGCGCAGCTGCTGGCCGACCTGCTCGGGCGTGACGCGGGACCGGCGCGAGCGCGTCATGTCACGGCACCAGCGCGCGGCACTCGGCCGCGACGCAGCTTTGCGGAGCCAGCGCGACGCACGCCTGCGCGACGCGCGGCAGGTTGGCTCCGAGCCCGGTCTGGACGTACGTCTTCATGAGGTAAAGGTGTGCTTCCTGAATCGGGCAAACCCGCAGTTGGGCCGCCACCTTTTCGAATTCGGCCAGCGCTTTGTCCCACTCTTTGCGGGCGAAGTAAACCCGGCCGAGACGGTAATGCGCCAGGCACATGTCCGGTTCGAACCGCAGCGCCTGGCGCAGCTCCGCGGCGGCCTCCGGTAGGCGGCCGAGGTGGAAGTACACCCACGCCAGGTTCGTCCGGGTGAGCGACGGGTTCTGCAGGGTCGCGGCGTTCTCGAGCGCCTTGCGGAACGCCGCCGCCGCCGCCTCGTACTCCTCGAGCTGCAGCAACACCGCGCCCAGGTTGGAGTACGCCTCGCCGTAGTCGCGGCGGGCGGCGATCGCGTCCTCGAAGTGGGCCCGGGCGTCGAGCAGGTGGCGATCCTTCTTTTTGGACAGGCCCTCGGCGTCGACGCCGGTGAGACAGTCGTCGATCTCGAGAATCTTGTGCATGTCGGCCGCGCGCAGCACGTCGATCAGGCCGAGGTAGTTGTGGGCGCGGTGATCGTGCGGATCGAACTGGAGGGCCTTTTTGCACTCGGTTTCCGCCGCCTCGTACTCGCGCTTCGTCAGCAGCTCGGCGCACAGGTCGAGGCGCGTCTGCGCCTTGCCGCGATCGACGTGCTGGCCGCCCCCGCACCCCGCAGCGACCGCCAGGGCCGCGGCGGCAAGAAACACGAGCGATTCAAAACGCTTACAAGACGGCAAGACACGCGGACGGTAGCCGACGGGTATGACAGTTGTCAACGCGCCGCGCGGCGGCGCCAGGGCCACGCTCCGCGGGTGTCCGCGCCGCCGGCGCCGCGTGGAAACCGGCGGGCGCGCGCGCCCGATGCGGCGGCGACCGCACCGCCGAAATAGTAGCATCGCCCCATGCCCGCCACCGCAGCCCGCTCCACGTCTCCGTCCGTTGGTCCCGACGACACCGGGTTCATCGCCAGCCGCGACGGTACCGCGCTGTACGTCGAATGGTTTGACGCGGCCACCGACGCCGCGCCCGGTCTCGCCATCGTGTTGCACGGCTACGCCGAACACTGCGGGCGCTACCACGAGGTCGCGCGGGTGCTCGCCGACCTCGGCATGCCGACGCTCACCTTCGACTTCCGCGGCCACGGCAAGTCCGACGGCGCGCGCGGACACGTCGACCACTTCCGCGAATACCTCGACGACGTCGACGCCGCCCTGCGCGAGCTCGATCGGCGCGCCGGCGACACGAGCCTTCCGGTGTTGATGCTCGGCCACAGCAACGGCGGACTCGTCGCGCTCCGCCTGCTGGCCGATCCGACCCGAGAGCCGAACCGGGTGCGCGCCGTCGTGCTGTCGTCGCCGTTCCTCGGCTTGGCGGCGAAACTGCCGCTGTGGAAGCGCCAGCTCGCGGTGGTGTCGGGCCGGTACGCGCCGCGCCTGTCGATGCCCAACGAGATCCAGATCGACGATCTCACCCACGACCCGGACAAACTCGCGGCGCGCCGCGCGGACACGCTGTGCAACGACAACGCGACGGCCGGGTGGTTCACCGCGGCGTTGCGCGCGCAACGATACGTGTACGACAACGCGGTGCGGATCGAGGTGCCGACGCTGTGGGTCGTCGCCGGCGGCGACCGGCTGGCCGATCCGGCGGCGACGCGCGCCGTGCACGCGCGCCTGCGCGCGCCGTCGGTGTACCGCGAATATCCGGGCTGGCACCACGAAGTGCTCAACGAAGTCGACCGACAGCGCGTGTTCGACGAGATCCGCGCGTTCGCGAAGCAACACTTTCCCGTGAAAAACCAATGAGTTGACGCGCTGCGCGTTTGCGCGTGTCGGCGGCGGCCCCTATACTTCGATCCATCGGCCGCGCCCCCGGCGGTCCTGTTCTTTTCGACCGGAAGAGCCCTGCCCCGCGCTGCGGACGGATGGTCACGGTCGGCGGGGATCGGTGGAGACGTCTATGTATCGACTGTACGGAAGCATGTGCAACCAGCCCAAGCGCCTGCGCGAGGTGCTCGCGCCGGTGCGCGATCTGCTCGTGTCCGAGGGGCCGGTTGCAAGTTGGGGCCTCGGCTACGCCCACGGCGGCGAGGTATTGCTTCGCCGCCACCCGCGCCCGACGGATCGCGTCGACTTCTACGACGTCGTCGAGTCGGTCGCGAGCGACTACATCGTGTTGTACGCATCGTCCGACGCCACGTACAAGGGCAACGACAACACGCAGCCGTTCCGCTACAAGAACTGGCTGTACGCGCAGGCCGGCGAGGTGGATGCGTTCGACGCGATCAAACCCGCGCTGGTCGACCACATTCCCGGGTTCATCGCCCGCAACATCCACGGCAAGACGCCGGCCGAGCACGTGTTCCACGTGTTTTTGGCGTTCTTGCACGACGCCGGCGTCCTCGGCGACATCAACCTGCCGCCCGAGCACGCGCGGCGTGCCCTGCGCGACGCGCTCGCGCTCGTGTACAACCTCATCGTCCAGGCCGGCGGAACCCGGGGCCCCGGCAACGCCATCGTGACGAACACGCGCACCATGCTCGCCGTCCGCGTCGACGACCCGCTGTACGTTCGACGGTTCCGCAAGTCGGACCGGAAAGAGGCGCACGACCTCAAGGCGGTGCTGATCACCAGCGGTGACACCGCGCCAGGCGAGGGATTCGAAGAGGTCCCGCCGCGGTCGGTCATCGCCGTCTCGCGCGACCTGCAGATCGACATCGTCGCCCTCGACGCATAACGGCGCGCGCTGCGGGGCGGCCGGCGCCGCGCGGAGCGGGCTGCCCCGGCGCCCTGCGCAACCGGTTGCGGCGCGCGGCAGATCGTCACGGCGTGCGGTGCGTTCGAACCGCCATGCGCGATGCACGTACTACCGCCGCCCTGCTGTCTGCTGCCGTCGCCGTCGCCATAGCGGCCACCTGGCTCACGCCTGCCGTCCGCGGAGCCCCGCGAGACGCCAGCGGCCCGCTGGCCGTGCGCGCGGCGCTCGGGTCGACGCGCGTCGCGGTCGGCGACGGCGAGGCGCACATGGTCGTGACCGTGCGCGCGCCCGAGCGAGCCGAGCGCCGACGGCCGCCGCTGCACCTGGCGATCGTCATCGACCGCAGCGGCTCGATGGCCGGCGACAAACTCGCACAGGCCAAACGGGCTGCGCGCCAGCTCGTCGAGCGCCTCGACGAGCGCGACCGCGTGGCGGTGGTCGCGTACGGCTCGCAACCCGCGCTCCTCACTCCGGCCGAGCCGGCGACGCCGCGCCACGTCGCCGCGGCGCTGGCGGCGATCGACCGGTTGGTCGACGATGGGGGCACGAACCTGTCCGGCGGGCTCGTCACGGGTCGAGACGAGCTGTTGCCGTGGCGCAGCGCGACCGCGGTATCGCGCGTCGTACTCATCAGCGACGGGCTGGCCAACGAGGGGATCACCGCGCCCGACGAGTTGGCGCAGCTCGCGCGCTCCACCGCCGAGCGCGGCGTGTCGATCACGACCGTGGGCGTCGGCCTCGACTTCGACGAGCAGACGATGACCGCGATCGCCGTCGCGGGCGCCGGCCATTACTACTTCGCCGAGCACGCCGACGCACTCGCGGACATCTTCGACGCCGAGCTGGCGCGCGTCGGCGAAACGGTCGCGACCGACGTACGCGTCGCGATCACCCCCGCGCCCGGCGTCGACGTCGTGGACGCGTATGGCTACGACATCGCCCGCGACGGCCGCACGGCCCGAATCGCGATCGCCGACGTGCACGCGGGAGAGACCCGCAAGGTCGTGGTGCGCCTTCGCGTACGCGCGGACCGCCCCGGCCACGTCGACGTCGCCGCCGTTCGCGTCGCGTACCGGGCGGTCAGCGACGGCCACAGCCGCACGGCGGATGCCAGCGCGACCGCGATCGCGACCGCGGACCCGCGCGACATCCTCGACCACGCCGACCGCGACGCGATGCTTCTCATCGAGCGCGCGCGCACGGCCGCGGCACTGCGCGACGCGACCGACCGCTACTCGCGCGGCGACCGCGAGGGCGCGCTCGACGTGTTGCGCGCGCGTAAGGCCGAGGTCAAACAAATCGCCAAATCGCTCGCGTTCAAGGAACTCGACAAAGATGTTGCTGCTGCAACCGATGAGGCGGCCGCGGAGTTTTCGCGCGGGTCGGACCGGTTTGGCGCCAGCGGTGCGCGCGCCAAGAAGCGGATCCGCAAGCGCGCCTACGACCTCACCTATTGAGCGGGTTCGTGGCAGCACGACGCGCCCGACCGCCTTCCCGACGCACCGGCGGATCCGACGCCCGTCCACAGGCGCTGTGCAGATCCACCCGCTCCATCCGTCCGGGTCGGTCGCCGCGGCCGACCCGGTCCCTCGTGACCGTCCCCGCGCCCCCGCCGGGCGATCGCCGGGCGCGAACCGCACGACGAACCGCCGCTCGCCCGCCGGTCGGCGGACCGGTCGTGCCGCCTGCCCGGCGACGCCCTGCCGGCGCGCACGCGATCGACAACCGTTCGAGAACACACGACCGACGCATGTTCACCGATAGCACTAACTTTCGACTTGACACATCGCGTCACCTGTTTTACACATTGCGTCATGAGCACCCCTCAAGAGCGTAAGCAAGTGGAGCGGCAGGCGCGTCGGCGGCGGATCCAGGAGGCGGCGCGCGGCGTGTTCGCGGAGCGCGGCTACGCGAAGACGTCCATCGAGCAGATCGCGAAGCAGTCCGGGCTGTCGGTCGGAGCGATCTACCTGTACTTCCGGTCGAAGGAGGACCTGTACGTGTCGCTGCTCGAGCGCGTGCTCGACGACGTGATCGCCGAGCTGCGGAAGATCCGCGCCGCGGGCGGCCCCGACGCACTGCGCAATGCGTGGTCCTACCTCGTGCAGTGGGCCGCGGCGGACGTGGAGTCCACCCGCGTGCTGCGACTCGTGTGTCAGCCGGGTGTGCGCCCCCAGCTGTCGGACGAGACCGCCCGAGCAGCGGCGACGCGCATCGCCGGAGTGTGTGGCGAGCTGGCGGCGCTCGTTCGCGACGAGCGCGGGCGTGACGGCGTCGCCGAGGCCGACCTGCTGTGGGCGCTGTTTCTCGGCCTGCTGCAGCAGGCGGACGGCCGCGGGAACCTCGGGATCGACGGCCCGCCGCTGGCCGATGCGGCGCACGCGGCGTTCTCTGCCATCGAGCCGTCGCTGCGCAGCCCGGCCGCCCCGATGGCGGCATAAGCCGGCCTACGCGGCGCGGTCCCGCCACTCGCCCGGCGCCCCTCCCACCCGCGCCGGTCCCGCGCGCGGCCGCGCCCCCGCTCCGTGCCTCGCCAAGGAGCCGGGGGCGCGGCCGCGGGCCGGCGCCCGCCTCGGGGCGCGCGCGGCCCGCGGCCCCGCGGCAGCCCGCGCCGGTCCCGCGGGGCAGATCCGCCCCCCGTTCGCCGTCCCCCTGCGACGCCGCGCCCGCACGCCGCGCGCCCCTCCCAGGAGGCTGTTGCGCATAGCCGCTGGCTGCGGTCGCGATCTGCGGGCGATCTTCGGCGTACGTCCTCGCGCCCTTCGGTACCGTATGTTGATACGCGCC